>MIDV01000126.1:36224-40014 GCA_001830245.1 Lysobacterales bacterium RIFOXYA1_FULL_69_10
TCCAGCCTGGTCCGGAAGAGCCCAAGGAGTTCTACGCCGAGAAGCCGATCGCACTCCGGATGGTGGGCACCTACCACCAGTTCGGCGCGTTCGTCAGTGGCGTGGCCTCGCTGCCGCGCGTGGTGATCATGACCATGCATGACATCTCGCTGCAGCCGCGCGACAAGGAGAACGGCGTCATCGGCGCCAATGCGCCGCTGGAGCTGGCTGGCACCGTGAAGACGTATCGATACCTCGACGAAGAGGAAATCGCGGACGACGAAGAAGGCGCGGAAGCCGCCGAGGGGGAGGGCTGACATGCGTGACGTCGATGCTCGCAGGAGCCGCAAGGCGCCTCGACTGATGCTCGTGCTGGGTGTGGCCGTGATGGCAGCGGGTTGCTCGCGCGGCATCACCAGCGAACCCGGTGAAGCGCCCAACCTCGAGAACTGGGTGGCCGAAGTGAAGGCGCGGCCGGCGCCGCCCCTCGACCCGCTGCCGGTGATGCAGCAGTTCGAAACCTTCGAATACGCCGCGCAGTCGCTGCGTGACCCGTTCAGCCGCGCCTTCCGCGACGAGAGCGGCGGCAGCGGCCCGCGTCCGGATTCGGCGCGTCGCAAGCAGACGCTCGAGCAGTTCCCGCTCGACAGCCTGGACATGGTCGGCACGCTCGGACGCGGTGGCGGCCTGGTGGCGCTGGTGATGGCGCCCGACCGCGTGACCTACCGGGTGCGGCCCGGCGCGTACATGGGCCAGAGCGATGGCCGCGTGACCGGAATTTTCGAAGACCGCATCGAACTGATGGAACTGGTGCCGGATGGCGCGGGTGGTTGGCTGGAACGTCCGGCCACGGTCGCGTTGGAAGATCAATGATTTTGGGGGATAGCACGATGACCGTAATCAACGCCAACCGCTCGCGGACCGCCCGTCGCCCCCTGCTCAGCACGACCGTGATCGGTCTGGCGGCAGGGACGCTCGCCGCATTCACCGCGGTGCACGCCGCGCCCTCGGCCGGCATCGCGCCGTCGCTGGTGGCGCAGACCGCGCCCGTACCAAGCGCGGATCCCGGCAAACAACTGCCGGGTGCCATCGAGGTGTCCAAGATCGACTTCAAGCGCGGCCAGGATGGTGCCGGCAAGTTGATCCTGACCTTCTCCGGCGAAGGGGCCATGCCCGACCTGCGCACGCAGGGCACGCAGGTGATGGTGGACGTCGGCAACGCCCAGCTGCCCGCCAGCCTGCAGCGTCCGCTCAACGTCACCGACTTCGCCACGCCCGTGCAGCGCATCGACGCACGTCCCTCCGGGCCGGGCACGCTGCTGGTGCTGGATACCCGGGGCCAGTTCGAATCGATGGCCTACCAGACCGGTCGGGACTACATCGTCGAGATCATGCCGACCGCACCGGCGGCCGGCCGTGCCGTCGGCGCGCCGGACCAGGGTGGCGCGACGGCGGCTACCGCGGCCGAGTCGCGGGCCTACAGCGGCCGTCCGGTGACGTTCAACTTCCAGGACGTGCCGGTCCGGACCGTGCTGCAGCTGATCGCCGAGGAGTCCAACCTCAACATCGTGGCGTCCGACACCGTGCAGGGCAACGTGACCCTGCGCCTGGTGAACGTGCCTTGGGACCAGGCGCTGGACATCGTGTTGCAGTCCAAGGGGCTGGACAAGCGCCGCAGTGGCAACGTGGTGTGGGTGGCGCCGCAGGCCGAGATCGCCAAGTTCGAACAGGACAAGGAAGACGCGCGGATCGCCCTGGAGAACCGTGTTGACCTGGTGACCGAGTACGTCCAGATCAACTACCACAACGCCGAGCAGATCTTCACCGCGCTGACCGAGGCCAAGGGCATCGGCGGGGGCGGTGGTGGTGGCCAAGGCGGCGCCGGCGGTGGCAACAACAGCGACAACGGCTTCCTTTCGCCGCGTGGCCGGCTGGTGGCGGACGAGCGCACCAACACCCTGATGGTGAGCGACATCCCGAAGAAGGTCGAGCAGATGAAGGAACTCATCCGCGTGATCGACCGTCCGGTGGACCAGGTCATCATCGAGGCACGCGTGGTGATCGCCACCGAGAGCTTTTCGCGGGATCTGGGTGCACGCTTCGGTGTGTCCGGATACACCAACAACGGCGACGTCTGGTTCAACGACACGATCGAGAACAACTCCCGCAGTCAAGGATCGTTTGACGAAGCGGTGGCGGAAGGTGAGCCGCTATACGAACTCTCCCGCGGCCTGATGAGCAACCTGGGCGTGGCCAACCCGGCCGGTTCCATCGCACTTGCGATCCTCAACGCCGGTTACGCGCTGGACGTGGAGCTCTCAGCCATGCAGCAGGAAGGGCGTGGCGAGGTGATCTCCAACCCGCGCATCGTGACCAGCAACCAGCGCGAGGCCGTGATCACGCAGGGCCAGGAAGTGGGTTACGTGACGATCCGTCCGGCTACATCGGGCAGCGTCCCGACGCCGACGGTCGAGTTCAAGGACGTGCTGCTGGAGATGCGGGTGACCCCGACCATCACCAACGACGGCCGCGTGTTCCTGAACATGAACGTGAAGAAGGACGAGATCGAAGGCTTCATCGACACCGGCATCGGCGACGTGCCGCAGATCAGCAAGCGCGCGGTCAACACTGCGGTGCTGGTCGAGGACGGGCAGACGGTGGTGATCGGTGGCGTCTACGAGTTCCGCAACCGGGACGACGTGTCGAAGGTGCCGTTCCTGGGCGACATTCCGTTCCTAGGCAACCTGTTCAAGAACAGGTCACGCGCCAAGGACAAGGCCGAGCTGCTGATCATGGTGACGCCGAAGGTGCTCAAGGTCGCGCAGCGCAACTGATACATCACAGCACGTAGAGAGCGACGGGGGCCGAGAGGCCCCCGTTTCTTTTGTGCGGTTCCCGCTGCCGAATGTGCGGGGATCGCCGGCCGTTCATGCATCGGTCGAATCTCCCGGTGAACATGGGTCAAACTGACCCGCCCGGCAGGTTGCCGGTCTTGCCGATGCCTGACGCGGAGATCCATGGACAGTCGCAACTTCGAGACACCGTCTGAGGCCGCCACGCCTGACGCCTCCCGCCTGCACTCGGCGTTCCGTCGCCTGCGGGACGGGCTTGCCGCTGAAATCGTTGGCCAGTCCGCCCTGGTCGACCGCCTGCTGATAGCGCTGCTGGCCGATGGCCATCTCCTGGTTGAAGGTGCGCCAGGCCTGGCCAAGACGTCGGCGATCCGCGCCCTGGCATCACGTCTGGAGGCCGACTTCGCCCGGATCCAGTTCACTCCGGACCTCCTGCCGGCCGACCTCACCGGTACCGAGGTGTGGAGGCCGCAGGACGGCCGCTTCGAGTTCCAGGCCGGCCCGGTGTTCCATCCCATCCTGCTGGCCGACGAGATCAACCGTGCGCCGGCGAAGGTGCAGTCGGCGTTGCTCGAGGCGATGGGCGAGCGCCAGGTGACCGTCGGGCGTGCTACGTATCCGTTGCCGACGCTGTTCCTGGTGATGGCCACCCAGAACCCGATCGAACAGGAAGGCACGTTTCCCTTGCCGGAAGCGCAGCTCGACCGCTTCCTCATGCACGTGCGCATCGGGTATCCGGAGGCGGAGGCCGAGGCGCAGATCCTCAAGCTGGCGCGCGACCGGGCGCGAAACGCGATGCGCAGCCAGGTCGACACGCCTGCGCGCCTGTCGCTCGAAGACGTCTTCGCGGCGCGCGCCGAAGTGCTCGACCTGCATCTTGCCCCCGCAGTCGAGCGGTACCTGATCGAACTCACCCTCGCTTCGCGCGATGCGTCCCGCTACGACGCCGACCTAGGCCG
>MIDV01000126.1:40062-40884 GCA_001830245.1 Lysobacterales bacterium RIFOXYA1_FULL_69_10
CGAGGGCTGGGATGGCGACCGCCTCGTGGCAGAGTTGCTGCGGCAGGTGCCGCTGCCCTGATGGCGGTGTGCGGCATGCACATCAACCCGAAAGCAGGTCGCACGATGCGGTCGCGATGCCCTCGGCTGTCGCCGGCCCATTCGGCGGCCGCGTCCGGAGCCGCTGACGTCGCTCGTCGCGCCCCACGCCGGGGCGCGGCGGATGCCGGGCTGCGTTGGCGTGATGTCGCGCCGGGTGCCAGGTCATGACCAAGGGATCCGACCCTGCAGGCGGTGATGGCGTCCGGCCCTCCCTGGCCGAACTGATTGCCCTGCGCGCTGCCGTGCAGGGGCGCCGGGCGGCGCGCCACGGCCGTCACGGTGCCAGCGGCCATGCCCTGTCACCCATGCGCGGCCGTGGCATGGAGTACGCCGAGTCGCGCGAATATGTTGCTGGCGACGACGCGCGCCATATCGATTGGCGATTGACCGCCCGCACCGGGCGCGCCCACACCAAGCTCTACCAGGCCGAACGCGAACGACTGACTCTGCTGGTCGCCGACACTGCCCCGACGCTGTATTTCGGCACCCGTTTGCGCTTCAAGTCGGTGCAGGCCGCACGCGCCGGGGCGGTGGCGGCATGGGCGGCGGTGCGCGATGGCGACCGCATCGCCGCGCTGCGCGGCAGCCGGCGCGAACCACCGGTGACACCGGCCGCTGGTCCCCGCGGTGCCTTGCGGGCGCTGGATGCACTGGTTCGCTGGTACGGCGCGGCGCCCGACGACGATGACGGACTGGAAACCGCGCTCGAGCACGCCGCGCGCCTGCTGCGTCCGGGCTCCC
>MIDV01000126.1:40911-41330 GCA_001830245.1 Lysobacterales bacterium RIFOXYA1_FULL_69_10
GCGTGCCGTCGATTCCCGCGCGGCGCTGGACCGGGCTGGCGCAGCACCATGAGGTGATCGTGCTGCTGATGACCGACCCGCTTGAGATGGCGCCGCCCGATGCACTCCTGCCGTTCCGCGGCGGCAAGGCGCGCATCGAACTCGACCTGGCCCGTCCCGCGCAGCGGCGCCAGTGGCGCACGCAGTTCGCCGAGCCCGTCGCGCGCGCGCTGGCCGCGTTGCCTTCGCGTGGCGTGCGCGTGCAGGCGCTGTCCACCGATGCGCCCAGCGACGCCTGGCTGCCGCTGCTGGGACAACCGCGGCCGCTGGTGGCGTGATGCACGCAACGGCCCTCGCCACACTGGTGTTGCGCGACGTGCACCAGCCGCCGCCACCCTCGTGGTGGCCGCCAGCGCCCGGATGGTGGGCCGTGGCCGCGG
>MIDV01000126.1:41526-41736 GCA_001830245.1 Lysobacterales bacterium RIFOXYA1_FULL_69_10
AGTTCCTGTCATGGATGGACGCGTGATGGACACTTGGCTGGACGCATTGCCGCCGCTGCCGTTCGGCATCGAGCTGGCGTGGCCGTGGATGCTGCTGGCACTGCCGGCGCCGTGGCTGCTGAGACAACTGCTGCCCCCGGCAAAGGGCATGTCGCCCGCGCTCAATGTGCCTTACTCGCCCGACACGCTGCACGCCATCGCGCGCGGCGG
>MIDV01000126.1:41760-46092 GCA_001830245.1 Lysobacterales bacterium RIFOXYA1_FULL_69_10
CTGATGCTGGCACTGGACCTGTCGGGCAGCATGAACCAGCCGGACATGGCGCTGGGCAATCGCCCGGTGGATCGCCTTACCGCGGCCAAGGCCGTGCTCAACGACTTCCTGGAGCGCCGCGAAAGCGACCGCGTCGGCCTGATCGTCTTCGGCCGGCAGGCCTATGTGCTGACGCCACTGACGTTGGACCGAGACACTGTGCGCGCGCAGCTCGACGACGCCGTGGTGGGACTGGCCGGGCAGGAAACCGCCATCGGTGATGCGATCGGCCTGGCGGTCAAGCGCCTGCGCTCGCAACCGCCCGGGCAGCGCGTGCTGATCGTCCTGACCGACGGCGTCAACACTGCCGGCGTGCTGGTGCCCGACAAGGCCGCGCAGCTGGCGCGCGACAACGGCGTGCGCGTGCACACGGTGGCCTTCGGCGGTGACGGCACGATGTCGGTGTTCGGCTTCCAGCTGCCGATGCCCGGGGGCGGCGACGACATCGACGAGGCCACCCTGCGCGCCGTTGCCGAGGCCACCGGCGGGCGCTTCTTCCGTGCCCGCGATACCGGCGAGCTGGCGGGCATCTACGGCGAGATCGACCGCCTGGAACCGGTGGAGCGGCCCGGCGAGGCGGTGCGGCCGAAGATCGAGCGCTATGCGTGGCCGCTGGCTGTCGCGTGGCTGCTGGCACTGCTGGCGATGGTCCGGCCGCCGCGGCTGCGGGCGAAGGACGGTGTCGCATGACGATGCCCGGTCTGGACCTGATTGCCGACCTGCACCTGCTGCGTCCGATGTGGCTGTGGGCGCTCCTCGCCCTGCCGCCTGCGCTGTGGCTGTGGAACCGGCGCCGGCAGCGCGCCAACGTCTGGCGCAGCGCGGTCGACCCGCACCTGTTGCCGCACCTGGTCGAGCGCGCAACGTCGAAGCGCGCGCAGGCGCCGGTCTGGCTGGCGTCGCTGGCCTACCTGCTGGCCGTGCTCGCGTTGGCCGGGCCGAGCTGGCGGCAGGTCGAGCAGCCGCTGTGGCAGAGCCGCATGCCGCTGGTGGTCGCCATCGACCTGTCACGCGCCACGCTCGCGACCGACCTGCCGCCGTCGCGCCTGGCCCAGGCCCGCGCCAAGCTGGCGGCGCTTCTGCGCGAGCGCCGAGGCGGGCAGGTGGGACTGGTCGCCTTTGCCGAAGACGCCTTCACCGTGACGCCGGTGACGGCCGACGCCGCCAATGTCGCCGTATTCCTCGATGCGCTGCATCCGGATGTCATGCCGGTTGACGGGCAGCGGCCCGACCGCGCGATCGACCTCGCGGCGCGCCTGTTGCGCCAATCCGGAGTGGATCGCGGCCAGATCCTGTTGCTGACCGATGGCGCCGACGCACGCGCCGTCGATGCGGCCGCCCGCGCCCGGGCCGAAGGATTCACCGTCTCCGCTCTCGGCCTGGGTCGCGCGCAAGGCGGTACCTACAGCGACTTGGGCGGCGGGTTGTCGCGCGCGCGTCTAGACGCGGCGTCGCTCGAGCGCATGGTGGAACAGGGCGGCGGCACGTATGTGGCGCTGACCGCGGATTCCGCCGACCTCGCCGCACTCGGCGTCCTTGAGCCCGCGCAAACCACCGCCGACGGCGAAACCGGTGTGCAGGGGCGGACTTGGGTCGACGACGGCTACTGGCTGCTTCCGCCGCTGATGCTGCTGGCGGTGTGGGCGTTCCGCCGCCGCGCGGGTGCGGCCGTGCTGGTGCTGGCACTGGGTCTGGGTGTCTCGCCCGTGCGCGCCCAGACCGCCGAAGGCGACTGGTGGCAACGCGCCGACCAGGCCCGCCACGAGCGCCTGCAAGCGGGTACCGAGGCCTACCGCGCGGGCGACTTCGAGCGTGCCGCCACGCTGTACCGCCAGGTCGACAGCGCGGACGGCCATTACAACCGCGGCAATGCGCTGGCCAAGGCCGGTGACTACGAGGGCGCGATTGCCGCCTACGACCGCGCCCTGGCGTTGCAACCGGGCATGCCCGATGCCCTGGCCAACCGCCAGGCGGTGCAGGCCGCGATGCAGCGCCAGCCGCCGTCGGGCGGCGGCGAGGGGCGCAGCAACGACGACGCGAAGCAGGACGGGGACAGCGGCGAGCCACAACCCGGCGACGCCAATCCCGACACGCCTCCCAAGGGCGGTCCGAATGATTCGGCATCCGAACCTTCAGATTCGTCACCGGAGGACGGGGACGAGGAGGGGGATCCGGCTGACAGCGAGAGCGGTGCGCAGGCACAGGACGAGGCGCGCGCCGAAGCCCAGCGCCAGGCCGATGCCGCGCAGCGCGAACGCATGCAGCGCGCGCTGGAACAGGCCGACGACGGCGAGCAGGCCGACGACGGCGAGCAGGCCGACGCCGCGCAGGCACCCGTCAACGAAACCCCCGAACAGCGCGAGCAGCGCCTCGCCAACGAGGCTTGGCTGCGCCGCGTGCCTGACGACCCGGGCGGTCTGCTGCGCGAGAAGTTCCGGCTCGAACACGAACGCCGCCGCATCCGCGGACTGCGCGAGGATGACGACTGATGCATGCCCTGTTGCGCCCATTGCTGACCTGGCTGCTGGCGGCCGCCGCACTGCTGGCCGCGCCGGCGCACGCCGAAACCCGCGCCTGGCTGGACCGCGACCGCATCGCCATGGGCGAGACGGTGACGCTCAACATCGAAACGACCGCCAGCGGCGCCCCGGATTACGCGCCCCTGCGCGGCGAATTCCAGGCCAGTGGCCACGCAAGTCGGCGCGAGTTCGAGCGGGTGAACGGCCGCAGCGTCACCCGCACCCTGTACGCGGTGGCATTGCGGCCGCTGCGCGAGGGCGTCATCACCGTGCCGTCGCTCACCGTCGGTGGCGAGCGCACCCAGCCGTTGCCGTTGACGGTGACGGGCTCGACATCGCGCGTGCCTGCACGCGCCGGCGACGACGTCTTCATGGAGAGCGAGGCCGACGACCAGGATCCGTACGTGCAGCAGGCGGTCGGCTGGACGGTGCGGCTGTATTCCGCGGTGCCGCTGATCTCGGGGCAGATCGACCAGCCGGCGCCCGAGGGCGCGTCGCTGCAGCGGGTGGGCCAGGATGCGCAGTACACACGGTCGATCGCCGGGCGTCGTTACACCATCGTCGAGCGCCGCTTCCAGCTGATCCCCGAACGCAGCGGCACGTTGTCCATCCCCGGCGCGCGGTTCGAGGGGCGCGGCACGGGTGGTTTCTTCGATGACTTTTTCGGCGGACGCGGGGCGTCGCTGGAAGCCGAGGCCGCGCCGCGCTTCCTGCAGGTCCGTCGCGCGCCGGACAATGCCCCCCAGCCGTGGTTGCCGTTGCACGGCCTCGAGCTGCGCTACCGGACCACGCCGCAATCGCTGCAGGCGGGCGCGGCCGCAACGCTGGAGGTGCAGGCGACGGCCGACGGCGCGACCGCCGCGCAGATGCCCGAACTGGTGCTGCCCAACATCGACGGCGTGCAGGTGTTCCCCGAGCCGGTGCAGAGCGACGAAAGCTTCGACCAGGGCCGCCCGCGCGTGACGCTGACCCGGCGCTTCTCGCTCGTTCCCGCGCAGGCCGGACCGGCACGTCTGGAGGGGCTCAGGCTGGGCTGGTGGGACGTCCGCGCCGGCGTTGCGCGCACCGCCACGTTGCCGCCACTGACATGGACGGTCGCGCCCGGCCGCGCCGGAGCCGACCCCGCGACCGGCGCCCTCCCGGGTTCGACGGCATCCCCGGAATCGGGCGCACCACGGGAAAACGCTGCGGCCATTACTGGCGGTGCGATGCCGTGGGCGCTGATCGCCCTGGCGTTCGCCGCGCTGTGGCTGGTGACGCTGCTGTGGGCGCTGAACCGCCGGGCCGCCCCCGCGCACGGTGCCGCGCGCGCGCCCGAAGTGCTCCGTGCAGATGCGCCCCGTTTGAGCCGCATCGAACTCAAGCGTGCCCTCGACACCGGCGACCTCGGCAGCGTCGTCGACACCTTGCGTGCGATGGCCGACCCGCCCGCCCCCGATGTCGACGCGTTGTTGCAGCGGCTGGACGGGCCCCGCCAGCGCGAGGCCGTCGTCGCCATCGAGCGCGCGCGCTGGGCCGGCGGCGATGGCGTCCAGGCGCGGGCGGATGCGCGCAGTGCATTCGCCAAGGGACCGCGCTGGCGCGAATCGCGCGACAGTGCCGCGGACGAGCCGCTGCGTCCGGGTCCTTACCTGCGCCTGAGCGTGCGTGATACCGGGCTTGGCATGGATGAGAAGCAGCGCAGCAAGCTGTTCCGACCATTCTTCACGACGCGCAGGAATGGCGCGGGTCTGGGCCTCTTCGTCTGCCAGCACATCATTGCCCGCCACCGTGG
>MIDV01000127.1:0-231 GCA_001830245.1 Lysobacterales bacterium RIFOXYA1_FULL_69_10
GGGTCTCGCGGGCGATGTAGTCGTCCAGCGTCTCCCGCCGCTCCACGCCCACCTCGGGATTGAGCGCCAGGGTGCCGGCCGGCGCCACCAGCGAGACCCGCCAGCCCGGCAGGTGCGCCAGCGAGTCGACCATCCCGGTCAGGTTGGCCAGCGGCAGGTCCAGGCTGACCATGCCGCGCGTGAGCGCGCCGCGGCCCGGGTCGCGCAGCGGCATGTTGTACGTGACCATCC
>MIDV01000127.1:366-790 GCA_001830245.1 Lysobacterales bacterium RIFOXYA1_FULL_69_10
CCACGTAGCGGGCGAACGGCAGGTCGCTGCGCGTGCGCGGCTCCAGGATCAGCAGGCCGCCGGCACAGCCGGGCGTGGCCTTCACCATGGCGCGCAGGGTGGCCGTCAGTTCGTCCGGCGACAGCTGCGCGCCCCCCACCAGGTCGGAGATGCCGTGGGTGGTGATGGTCACCACGTGCAGCGCGCCGTCCAGCCGCTGCGCCGCCTCCTGGGTGGTGGCATGGGTGTCGCGGCGGGCGTCGTCCAGGATCAGCCGGCGGGCGAACCAGGCCGTCCCCAGCACCAGCAACAGCAGCAGCGCCACGTTCACCAGGCCGGCCCACAGCGCAATGCGCGTGCGCAGGCTGCTGCGCCAGTGCGCGGCGCCGGCGGCCTCCTTCTCTGGCACGACATCGTTGGGCACTGTGTCGCGCATGCCGACCCT
>MIDV01000127.1:910-1056 GCA_001830245.1 Lysobacterales bacterium RIFOXYA1_FULL_69_10
TACGCCTGCGTAGCCGGGTTGGGCGCAGGGTGCGTGCGTTACACTTCAAGGCTCTACAAGAACGGCAACGCCGTGCCCCACGCGCGGCGCAACAGGAGTGGGAATGAACTGGTTGAACGACATGTTGCAGAGCGATCCGGATCCGC
>MIDV01000128.1:0-3401 GCA_001830245.1 Lysobacterales bacterium RIFOXYA1_FULL_69_10
CCTGGATCAGCGCGTTCAGGCGCATACCGCGCTCGCCGATGGCGGCGAGCTGGTCGACGACCTCGGGTGGCACGTCGAGGATGGTGACGTTCTTCAACCGGGTCAGCGAGTTGGCGATCTTCTCCCACCAGATATCGGCCGCGCGGCCGCCATAGCTCACGACGACCACCTGCCGCGCGCGCGCCGAGGCCTTCTTGATGCGGGTCTCGTCGGGCTGGCCGAGGTCGATCCACAGCTCGATCTCGTCCGTGTAGTCGCGGCGCCACAACGAGGGTTCGTCCTCGTCGCTGAGGCCACGGCCGAACTCCAGCCGGTCGTCGGCGTAGAGGGCGAAGGCGATCAGCCGCACCATCAGGCGCTCGTCGGTCTCCGACGGGTGCTGGGCGAGGGTGAGGTTGTGGGTGGCGTAGTAGTGCCGGTCCATGTCGCTGACCTGCAGTTCGGCCTTCACTACGGTGGAATTCTGTGCCATGGCCGATGCTGGTGCCGACGCGGTGGGGGCGCCATTCTAGGCGCATGCGCCCCACGCCGCTTCCGCCCCCTTCCGGCGCTGCCCGCCGCCTGCATGCCGATGAAGTGCCGGCCAGTCGCCTGCAGCTTCCAGCCGGTGCGTTCGACACGCTCCTGGACGGGCTGTGCGCGCGTTTTCCGAATGTGTCGCGCCCGGTGTGGCTGGACCGGTTCGCGCGCGGCCGGGTGCAGGATGCCCTCGGCGTGCCGTTGGATGCGGCCATGGCCTACCGCGTGGGACTGGAGGTGCGCTACTTCCGCGAGGTAGACGACGAGCCGGCCGTGCCGTTCGAAGAACGCATCGTGCATGCCGATGCGCACCTGGTGGTCGCCGACAAACCGCACTTCCTGCCGGTGACCCCGGCCGGCGGCCATGTCAGGGAAACATTGCTGGCGCGCCTGGTCCGACAGCTCGGCAATCCCGACCTGGTGCCGCTGCACCGCATCGACCGCGACACGGCCGGGCTGGTGATGTTCTCGGCGTGTGCCGACACGCGCGGACGCTACCAGTCGCTGTTCGCGCAGCGGCGGATCGTCAAGGTCTACGAGGCGGTCGCACCGCCAATCGCAGGCGTGGCGATGCCGCATATCCATCGCTCACGGATGGATCGCGGCGAGCCGTTCTTCCGGATGCGTGAAGTTGACGGGGTGGCCAACAGCGAGACGCGCATCGACGTGATCGAGCGGGGCGCGTTCCATTGGCGCTACCGGCTGGAACCGGTGACCGGCCGCAAGCACCAGCTGCGGGTCCACATGGCGGCCCTCGGGGCGCCGATCGTAGGCGACAGCAGCTATCCGGCGATCGTGCCCCGCGCGGCGGGCGACTTCAGTGCGCCGTTGCAGTTACTGGCAAGGTCGCTGTCGTTCGTTGACCCGTTGTCCGGCGAGGCACGCACGTTCGAAAGCCAGCGGTCGCTACTGAGCATCACACCGGACGGCAAACCCGCCGCAGCGCGGTAGGAGCGACGTAGGTCGCGACCAGGAGTCATCGAAGCCGCGAATCGCCACTCGCGTCGCTCCTACGAAAGCATGGCGCCGAGATGCCGGGTCCGATCGAATATCGGAGCGGGGAAAAGGTTGCGGAACACGTCGGCGTTGGAAGCCAGGGGCAGCGCAGCCGGAGAGTCAGGTGTCAGCCGTCGCTGTCCTGATCTGCCTTCCGCACGTGACGGCCGTTCTTGAGACGGCCCAGGATGGCCACGCTGAGCACGTTGATCAGCGACAGTGCGACGGCAAGCCCCCAAAGCCCGAAACCAACCGCCGCGCCGATCGCGCCGACCACCCAGATACTGGCCGCGGCCGCGGTGCCCGATACATGGCTGTCGTGCTTGAGGATGGCGCCACCGCCGACGAAGCCGATGCCGGTCATCAGGCCCTGGAGGATGCGAGCCATGGCGTCGGGTGAGTCGCTGCCGATGAACGCATTGCCCACCAGGACGAATGCGCAGGCACCCATCGCGACGACGGGAAAGGTACGCAGGCCCATCGTGTCGCCGTGCGCCTCACGGTGCCAGCCGATGGGCAGGGCCAGCGCCAGCGCACCGACCAGACGCAGGTACGGCGTGGCCGTTTCCATCATCCCGCCGGGCGCCAGCAGTTCACTCATGGCTCAGCGCGGCGGGCGAGGCTTGAACGGCTTGCGCGGGCCGCCGTGAGACGGCTTGCCACCCGGACGCGGACCGCCCGGGCGACGCCCCGGACCCGGTCGACCCGACCGGCCACCGGAAAGGTCGTCCGGCCCCGCGGGACGCAGGCGCAGGGACTGCCCGGCCACGTAGACCCGCTTGAGGTGCTCCATCACTTCGTGCGGCATGCCCTCGGGCAGGTCGACCAGGCTGTACTCGTCGCGGATGTCGATGCGGCCGATGTAGCGGCTTTCCAACTCGGCCTCGTTGGCGATGGCGCCGACGATGTTGCCGGGCTGCACGCCGTGGGCGTGGCCGACCTCGATGCGGAAGGTTTCCATGCCGACGTCGGGCGCGTGGCCCGCGGCCGGCTCGCGGCGCGGTGCAGGCGCGTCGTCGCCGAACAGCATTTCGCCCTTGTTGCCCAGCGCGGCCGGCGGCGTGGTGCTGCGGTCGTCCAGGCGCGGCGGATGCCGGTCGCTGCGCTCGTGGCGTTCCTGACGCTCATGGCGCGGCGCCGGAGGGGGGTTGCGGTCATGGCGCTCGGCGCGCTCGAACGGCTTGCGCTCGGCGCGCGCCGGCTGCGGCAACAGCAGCGGCTGGTCGCCCTGCACCAGCTTGGCCAGCGCGGCAGCGACTTCGATCGCGGGGACGTTCTTCTCGCGCTCGTAGCGCTCGACCAGTTCGCGGAACATCGCCAGGTCGCTGGACTCGAGCGCTTCGCCGATGCGGCCGAGGAACTTCGACACGCGCTGCTCGTTCACCGTCTCGATGGTGGGCAGCTCCATCGGTTCGATCGGCTGCCGGGTGGCGCGCTCGATCGCGCGCAGCATGCCGCGCTCGCGCGGGGTGACGAACAGGATCGCCTCACCCTTGCGACCCGCGCGGCCGGTGCGGCCGATGCGGTGCACGTAGCTCTCGGTGTCGTAGGGGATGTCGTAGTTGAGGACGTGGCTGATGCGCTCCACATCCAGCCCGCGCGCGGCCACGTCGGTGGCCACCAGCACGTCGATCTTGCCGTCCTTGAGGTTCTGGATCGTCTTCTCGCGCTGCGCCTGCTGCACGTCGCCGTTGATCGCCGCCGCCGCGATGCCGCGCGCCGACAGCTTGTCGGCCAGCTCCTCGGTGCCCAGTTTGGTCCGCGCGAACACGATCATCGCGTCGAACGGTTCGGCCTCCAGGATGCGGGTGATCGCGTCGAGCTTGTGCATGCCGCTGACGGACCAGTACCGCTGGCGGATGTTGGCCGCAGTGCTGGTCTTGGTC
>MIDV01000128.1:3428-3888 GCA_001830245.1 Lysobacterales bacterium RIFOXYA1_FULL_69_10
AGGTAGGTCTGGGCAATGCGCTTGATCGGCGCCGGCATCGTCGCCGAGAACAGCGCGACCTGGCGCGTCTCGGGCGTCTTCTTGAGCACGGCCTCGACATCGTCGATGAAGCCCATGCGCAGCATCTCGTCGGCCTCGTCCAGCACCAGGCAGCGCAGCTGCGAGAGGTCCAGCGAGCCGCGCTCGAGGTGGTCGATCACGCGGCCGGGCGTGCCCACGATGACCTGCACGCCGCGCTTGAGCGCCTGCAGCTGCGGGTAGTAGCTCTGGCCGCCGTAGATCGGCAGCACGTGGAAACGCGGCAGGAAGTGCGCGTACTTCTGGAAGGCCTCGGCGACCTGGATCGCGAGCTCACGCGTGGGCGCAAGCACCAGCACCTGGGGCGCGGTCTGCGCGGGGTCGATGCGCGCCAATGCGGGCAGGGCGAACGCGGCGGTCTTGCCGGTGCCGGTCTGCGCCT
>MIDV01000128.1:3966-24909 GCA_001830245.1 Lysobacterales bacterium RIFOXYA1_FULL_69_10
GGCAGCGCCGGCAGGGCCGGTCGGGGGGACCGCGTAGTGTAGCGGGTGGGCGGCGCGGATGTGATGCGGGCCGCTTCAGGCCGCGGTTCTGGCTGGAATCCGCTGGCCGTCATTCCCGCCTTCGCGGAATTAGGGTCAAAACGCGAAAGCCATCCCTAGCAAAAATGCCGAACCTCACCGTCGCAGCGACGCCACCCAGCGGTCCAGCTGCGCCGCGAACGCCTGCCGGTCGCGCGCATGCAGCGGTGGCGGGCCGCCGGTCTGCACGCCCGCGCCGCGCAGTTCTTCCATGAAGTCACGCATGGAAAGCCGCTCGGCCATGGTGTCGGGCGTGTAGCGCTCGCCGCGCGGATTCAGGGCGATGCCGCCCTTTTCCAGCACGCGGGCGGCCAACGGGATGTCCTGGGTGACGACAAGGTCGCCGGCGGCCACCTGGTCGACGATCGCCGTGTCGGCGACATCAAAGCCGCCCGGCACCTGCATGGCGCGGATCCAGGGCGAGGGCGGGGTGCGTAACCACTGGTTCGCCACCAGCGTCAGCGGGATGCGGGCGCGCTCTGCGGCCCGGAACAGGATGTCGCGGATAACGGCCGGGCACGCGTCGGCGTCGACCCAGATGCGCGGCCCCCCGGGCGCGTCGCTCATCGGCGGGGCGCTGGCGTGGCGCGGTCAGTCGGAGCGCTGGCCGGTCGCGGGCGGCGCGTGGTCGGGCGCGTCGGCCGGCGCATCCGGGCGCGAATCACGCTTGCGCGCGAGCTTCTCGTCCTTCTTCTTCTTCTTGGCGATTTCGCGCTGGCGCTTTTCGAACGAGTAATTGGGCTTTGCCATCAAGCATTCCTTGGTTAACGGGGTGCCAGTCTAGGCCATGCGGCCGGGCGATGCTGGCCGGTCCGGCACAGGCGTTTACGATGGCGGTCCATTCGACGGGCGGTTGCACGATGATCAAGGTCCACCATCTGGAGCAGTCCCGGTCCCAGCGCGTGCTGTGGCTGCTGGAAGAGCTCGGCCTGCCGTATGAACTGGTCAGGTACGCGCGCGATGAACGGACCCTGCTGGCGCCCGCCGCGCTGCGTGCCGTGCATCCGCTGGGCAAGTCGCCGGTATTGGAAGACGACGGTCGCGTGGTGGCCGAATCCGGCGCGATCATCGAATACCTGCTGGAGCGGCATGACGCCGGCGCCACGCTGTCGCCCGTCCACGACGATGAAGAAGAGCGCCTGCGCTATCGCTACTGGCTGCATTACGCGGAAGGCTCGGCCATGCCGCCGATGGTGATGGCGCTGGTATTCGCACGCATCCGCAAGGCGCCCATGCCGTTCTTCGCCCGGCCCATCGCGCGGCGCATTGCCGATGGCGCGATGAAGGGGTTCGTCGGGCCCCAGATCACCGCGCATCTGGCGCACATGGACGAGGCGCTCGCCGAACGGCCGTGGTTCGCGGGCGACCGATTTACCGCCGCCGACATCCAGATGAGCTTCCCGGTGGAGGCCGGGCTGTCGCGCGGCAAGGTGGACTGCCCGAACCTGCGTGGATTCCTGGAGCGCATCCATGCGCGACCGGCGTACCAGCGCGCCATCGAGCGTGGCGGCCCCGTGCTGGTCAAGGCCTGAGGCGCCCGGCAATGCAACTGACGTTCGACAACCGGTTCATCCGTGAGCTTCCGGGCGACCCCGAGCCGCGCAACTTCATCCGGCAGGTCGAAGGGGCCGCGTGGTCGAAGGTGTCGCCCACACCGGTACGGGCGCCGCGGTTGTTGGCCCATTCGAGGGAGATGGCCGAACGGCTGGGCTTCAGCGCCGACGAGGCGGCGTCGGACGCGTTCGCCGAGGTGTTCGCCGGCAACCGCCTGCTGCCTGGCATGGAGCCGTTCGCCAGCAACTACGGTGGCCACCAGTTCGGCCACTGGGCCGGGCAACTGGGCGATGGCCGCGCGATCAGCCTGGGCGAGGCGGTCAATGCCGGTGGCGAGCGCTGGGAGCTGCAGCTCAAGGGCGCGGGGCCGACGCCGTATTCGCGCGGCGCCGACGGGCGTGCCGTGCTGCGTTCGTCGGTGCGCGAATTCCTGTGCAGTGAGGCCATGCACCACCTGGGCATCCCGACCACGCGTGCACTGAGCCTGGTCGGCACGGGCGAGAGGGTGGAGCGCGACATGTTCTACGACGGCCACCCGCAGATGGAGCCGGGCGCCGTCGTCTGCCGGGTGGCGCCGTCGTTCATCCGCTTTGGCACCTTCGAACTGCCCGCGTCGCGCGGCGACACCGCATTGCTGAGGGCGTTGGTGGACTTCACGATCGACCGCGACTTTCCGCACCTGAAGGACGTGCCCGCGGGCGAGACGCGTGATGCCGCTTGGTTCGGCGAGGTCTGCGAGCGCACCGCGCGGCTGATGGCCGAGTGGATGCGCGTGGGCTTCGTGCACGGGGTGATGAACACTGACAACCTGTCGATCCTGGGCCTGACCATCGACTATGGCCCGTACGGCTGGATCGACGACTACGACCCCGACTGGACGCCCAACACCACCGACGCCCAGCGCCGCCGCTACCGCTTTGGCCAGCAGCCGCAGGTGGCGTACTGGAACCTGGGCCGGCTGGCAGGCGCACTCTCGCCACTGTTCGGCGGCGTGGAGCCGCTGCAGGAGGGGCTCCAGCGGTTCGTGGAGGTTTACACGTTTGCCGAGCGCGACGCGATCGCGCGCAAGCTGGGCCTGGCCGAATGCCGCGACAGCGATGTCGCGCTGATGGAGTCGCTGCGCGGCCTGCTGGCGCGTGCAGAAGTCGACATGACGCTGTTTTTCCGCGGGCTGATGGACGTCGACCCGACGGCACCTGGCCTTGAGCCGATGGAGCAGGCGTTCTACGACGCGGCCAAGCGCGAGTCGGAGGCAGCTGCGTTCACCGCGTGCCTGGCGCAACTGGCGGCGCGCTGGGCCGACGACCGGCTGGGCACGGAAGAACGGCGCGAGCGTATGCGCCTCGCCAACCCGCGCTACGTGCTGCGCAACTACCTGGCGCAGCAGGCGATCGACCGCGGACATGAAGGCGACCCCGCGGGCGTGCATGAACTGCTCGAGGTCATGCGTCGACCCTATGACGATCAGCCCGGCCGCGACGCCTATGCGGCACGCCGTCCGGACTGGGCGCGGCAGAAGGCGGGGTGCTCGATGCTGTCGTGCAGCTCCTAAACCGGCCCGGGCCGTCCGCTGCGCCCCCTACACGGGTCGCGGGGCAGGGCGCACAATCGCCGGATGGACACGCCCACCCACAACCTGCGCATTTCACTGGTCCAGGGCGAAACGCTCTGGCACGACCCCGCCGGCAACCGCGAGTACTACGGTGACCTGATCGCGCCGCTGCACGACACCACCGACCTGATCCTGCTGCCGGAAACCTTCACCAGCGGGTTCTCCAACGACGCCATCGACCAGGCCGAAACCATGGACGGCCCGACCATCGCCTGGCTGCGCGAGCAGGCCTCACGTCTGGGCGCGGCGATCACCGCCAGCGTGCAGATCCGCGACGGCGGCGACGGCCGTGTGTTCAACCGCCTGGTGTTCGTCACCCCCGACGGCAGGTTGCAGCATTACGACAAGCGCCACCTGTTCCGCTACGCCCGTGAGCACGAGCGTTACGCGCCGGGGCGGGACCGCCTGACGGTGGAATGGAAGGGCTGGCGGATCTGTCCGATGGTCTGCTACGACCTGCGTTTCCCGGTGTTCTCGCGCAACCGCTTCGATGTCGAGCGCCCGGGGGGACTGGACTACGACCTGCTGCTGTTCGTCGCCAACTGGCCGTCGGCGCGCGCCTACGCGTGGAAGACACTGCTGCGCGCCCGCGCCATCGAAAACCTGTGCTTTGTCGCCGGCCTCAACCGCGTCGGCACCGATGGCAACGGCATCCACTACTCGGGCGACAGCGCCGTGATCGACTTCCTCGGCCATCCCACCAGCGAATGCACGGATGGCGAGGTCGTGGTCACCACGACGCTGCTGGCGGCCGAGTTGGCCGCGCACCGCGAGCGTTTCCCGGCGATGCTGGACAGTGACCGGTTCGAGCTGCGGTGATGGGTGGCGAGACGGGGTCCGACGTCGCAGTCGCTTCGAGTGTGTTGCCTGCGGTAGAGCGCGTGGCCGGGGTCCGGCGGGATCGATTCCTGGTCGCGGGCGCCGCGTGCAGCGCGGTGGCCGCGCTGCTGCATTTGGCGTTTATTGCCGCCGGTGCGCCGTTGTACCGGTTGCTCGGCGCAGGCGAGGGCATCGCCCGCATGGCCGAGGCCGGGCACTGGTATCCGACCGCGATGGCGTTGGCGATCGCCGCAGTGCTGTCGGTCTTCTGCCTGTACGCGCTGTCCGGCGCGGGCGTCATCCGGCGGTTGCCGCTGTTGCGCACGGTGCTGTGCGGCATCACCGCCGTCTACCTGGTTCGCGGCCTCGGCTTCGTCGCATTGATGCCCTATTTCCCGGGCAACAGCCTGGCGTTCTGGCTGGTCACGTCCACGGTCTGCGTAGCGATCGGAGGGCTGCACCTGGTCGGGTTGCGGCGGCAGTGGTTGCATCTGGCCACGTAAGTATCCCGGCGGGCGATCCGCTGACGTACGCCGCTCCACATAGGAACAAGGGCGCCGAAGCGCCCTTGTTTCAATGGGATCTGACGATCAGCCGCGCGGACCGCCGCGGCCACCGCCACCGGGTCGGCCGCCACCACGGGGACCGCCCGGACGCGGGCCGCCGGGGCGGGGACCACCGGGCTTGCCGCCCGGCTTTGCACCGGGTTTGCCGCCGGGTTTGCCGCCCGGGCGTCCGCCAGGCTTGGCCGTGCGCGGACGGTCGCCGTAGGGGTTGAAGCCGCCCGGATTCGCGTGGTCGGACGGGAAGCTCGGCGCGTTGCCTGGGTGCCCGTAGGGCTTGGCCGAGCGCTGAGGTTTGCCGCCGCCACCGCCACCGGGACCGCGGCGCTCGCCGCTGAATCCGCCGTACGGGCTGGGGCCTGCACCGCCGCCACCGGGGCGCGGCTTCTTGCCGTAGGGCTTCTTCGGCCCACGACCATCGGCGTTGCGATGGCCGGACGGACCGGTGTCGACACCCTCGGGCACGTACCAGGTGCGGAACGCGGCCGGGTTGCCGTCGGGCAGGGCGCGCGGGTTCTTGTCCTTGCGCTGCTTGAACGGCTTCTGCGACTGCTTGGCGGCCGCTTCGCCGCTGACCGTCAGGCCACCGTGCTTGCGCGGGGCGCCACGACCACGGCCACGGTCCTCGCGGACGTTGTCGAAGCGACGCAGTTCGCGGCCCTCGTCGGCGGTGTTGTGGCCACCCACGTAACCCTGCGGGCGCTGATCGCCGCCGAGGTTGATGGTCGACTTGGCCGCCTTGCGCTGGCCGATGACGGGCTGCAGCGTCAGCGCGGACGGGGTGCCGTCCTCCAGGCCGAGTTCCTTGCGCAGCGCCTCGACCTTGTCGAGCGCCAGCTCCTGCGACTGGCCACGCAGCAGTTCGCGCGGCAGCGACACCTTGCCGTAGCGGATGCGCTTCAGCCGGCTGACCTGACAGCCCTGCGACTCCCACAGGCGGCGCACTTCGCGGTTGCGACCTTCCTTCACGACCACGCGGAACCAGTCGTGCGAGTCGGTCCCGCCGATGCGCTCGATCTCGTCGAACTTCGCCGGTCCATCTTCCAGCGCGACGCCGCGCTGCAGGCGGTCGGGGATGTTGTCGGGCACGCGGTCCTGGCCTTCGGGCGCGCGCACGCGGCAGACGTACTCGCGCTCGACCTCGAACGACGGGTGCATCAACGCGTTTGCCAGTTCGCCGTCGGTGGTGAGCAGCAGCAGGCCCGTGGTGTTGATGTCCAGGCGGCCGATTGCGATCCAGCGCGCGCCCTTCAGCGCGGGCAGCGCCTCGAAGATCGTCGGACGCCCTTCGGGGTCGTCGCGCGTGGTCACTTCGCCTTCGGGCTTGTTGTACATCAGCACGCGCGAGGGCTCGCTGAGCGCGCTGGCGACGAACTGGCGCCCGTCGAGTTCGATGCGGTCGCCGCCCTTGACGCTCTGGCCGGTCTGCGCGACCTCGCCATTGACCTTGACCAGGCCGTCGGCGATGCGCTGCTCGAGCGCGCGGCGCGAACCCAGGCCAGCCTGCGCCAGGACCTTGTGGAGGCGTTCCTCGAGCCGCGGTGCGGCGTCGGAGGCGGTATCGGAGCCGCGCTTGAGCGACAGCGTGCGGCGGTTTTCTTCAGTCATTTCTCTGGTGCTCCGGCGAGGCCAGGGCGGCCTCGTCCATTTCGGTTTCGGTGGTGCCGACGGCGCGGCTTTCGTCGCGTGCGTCGTGGTGGGTGCCGTCGTCGCCCAGGGCGACATCGGTCGATTCGGTGTTGTCGTTGGCCGCGGTGTCCGCGTGAGGCGGGGCGGCATCCTCGTCGTGCGCATCCGCTTCCCCATCCGGCGCGGCAGCGGTTTGCGCCCCGGTGTCGTCGTCGGACGCATCCTCGCGGGAGGTCTCGTCCGCCGCATCGGCACCGTCGTCAGCGGCACCGTCGACCTCGGCGGCGGACGTCGGCACGCCGCCGGCCTCGATCACCTTGGGTGCCGGTTCGCCGTCGAACTGGAACTGCGGCTCCAGCTCGCCGATTTCCTTGAGCTCCGACAGCGGTGGCAACTCGTCCAGGCGCTTGAGGCCGAAGTAGTCCAGGAACGCCTTGGTGGTGCCGAACAGCGCCGGCTTGCCCGGTACGTCCCGGTGGCCGACGACGCGGATCCACTCGCGTTCTTCCAGCGCCTTGATGATGTTGCTGCTGACCGCCACGCCGCGGACCTGTTCGATCTCACCGCGCGTGATCGGCTGGCGGTAGGCGATCAGGGCCAGCGTCTCGAGCGTGGCGCGGGTGTAGCGGGTCTGGCGCTCGGTCCACAGGCGCGCCACCCAGGGGTGGACGTCCGGCTTGACCTGGTAGCGGAAGCCCGACGCCAGTTCGACCAGTTCGACGCCGCGTTCGGCACAGGCCTCCTGCAGGGATTCCAGCGCCTGCTCGACCGAGCCGGACGGGGCGGGCGCGTCCTCGGGGAACAGGCCGTGCAGTTGCGCCAGCGTCAGCGGCTGGCTGGCGGCCAGCAGCGAGGCTTCGACAATTCGGGTGATGAGGGATTGGTCCATTGTTCCTGGATGCTGTTGCGTTGTCTTTGCTTGCTATTCCCGCGAAGGCGAGAGTCGAGTGCCTTGCGCGCGTGATGTCGATGCGGGGCTGCGGCTTCTGCAGCCCGAAAGCGGAAGTCACCGGGTTCCCGCCTGCGCGGGAATGACGGCGTGGGAGAAACGAGTACCCCCGCGGTCGCAGTGATGCCGTGCCAGCACCTCGACTTCAAACCCCGTCGTCGTTCGCCGCCTCGTCGAACTCGCTGCTCAGTTCGATCTGCGCGGTGTCCTCGCCAACGGCGAGGGACTTCACGTAGATCGGTGCCAGCGGCGCGTCCTGCACGATCTCCACCAGTTGTTCCTTGGCCAGCGTCAGCAGGCCCAGGAACGTCACCACGACCCCCAACTTGCCTTCCTCGGCGGTGAACAGCGATTCGAAGCGGTGGAATGCGCCGTCGTGCAGCCGCTCCAGCAGCTCGCCCATGCGCTGGCGCACGCTGAGGGCGTCGCGCTTGATGGCGTGCTGCGTGTACAGCTCGGCGCGTTTGAACACCTCGTGCAGCGCCAGCAGCATTTCCCGCAGTTCCACCGGCGGGGGCAGGCGGATCTCCGCGCGGTCCGGGACAAAGGCCGCCGCCGGCGCGGTGTCGCGGTCCTGGCGGGGCAGGCTGTCCAGGTCCTCGGCCGCCTTCTTGAACCGCTCGTATTCCTGCAGCCGTCGCACCAGCTCCGCGCGCGGGTCGTCTTCCTCGCCTTCTTCGGTCGGCTGCCGCGGCAGCAGCATCCGTGACTTGATCTCGGCCAGCATCGCGGCCATGACCAGGTATTCGGCGGCCAGCTCGAAACGCATCTCGTGCATGGCCTGGATGTAGTTCACGTACTGCCGGGTGATGTCGGCGACGGGGATGTCCAGGATGTCCAGGTTCTGCCGGCGGATCAGGTACAGCAGCAGGTCCAGCGGGCCTTCGAATGCGTCAAGGATGACTTCAAGCGCGTCCGGCGGGATGTACAGGTCCTGCGGGATCTGCAGCAGCGGTTGCCCGTGCACCATCGCCAGCGGCATTTCCTGCTGCTGCGGCCGGGTTTGCCCCAAGTGGTGGCCATCCCCCGCGGACGGGTTGTCCGCGGCCTCGTCGGGGCCGGTCGCGACGGGCGCGCCAGGCTCGGGCGCACTAGGGTCGATCATGCGAGTCGATCATGCGTGGCCGGCCCCCTCCGGGCCGTAGTCACTGCGTAGGCGGATGCCTGCGGGCCCATCGGTCGGACGGGCCCACGGATGCCGGCGACCGCGGTCGGCCGGCTCGGTGCAACGGACAGCAAAGGTCGGTGCGTGGCGTCCGGAACGGCCTGGCATGCGCGGCGCGTCTGGCGCGTCGGGCGGGAGCCGGGAGGTTGCGGGCGCGGGCCGGTGGATCTGCAGGGGCCGACCACGTGTCAGGTGGCGGTGGACCGGTAGGCGGTGTGGGGGACCTGCCTGCGACGGGCCTGGCTGCATCCGGCGTCGTGCAATTGCGCGCTAGGGTACGGACTCGCCACAGCGCTGTCCAGCCCGCCGCCGCCTTGCGTGGCGCGGCGTTCACGGCGTCACGGCGCGTACAATCGCCGGCTTCGCCCGAACCGGGCAGGACGCATCCGGGGAGTCGACAGCATGTGGTACGCGATCGAGGGTTTCGACGGCAGCAACGGCCTGGCCGGACGCGCCACCGCGCGGACCGCGCACCTGGCGCGCCTTGTGGACCTGCGCGACGCCGGCCGCCTGCTGCTCGCAGGTCCGTGCCCGGCGATCGATGCCGAGGACCCGGGCCCGGCCGGCTTCAGCGGCAGCCTGGTGGTCGCGCAGTTCGACTCGCTGGAGGACGCGCGTGCCTGGGCGGATGCCGACCCGTACGTCGACGCGGGCGTGTACGAGCGCGTCGAGGTGCGTCCGTTCAGGCCGGTGCTGCCGTGAGCGACGTGCCGGCCGGCCCGCTTCCACGCGAGCAGCGTGTGGCTGCCATCCACCGCGCCATCAAGTCGGCACTGCATCCGCAGTCCCTGGACGTGCAGGACGAGAGCCACCTCCACGTCGGCCATGCCGGCGCCCGCGACGGCCGAGGCCACTTCCGCGTCACCGTGGTGAGCACCGCGTTCGAAGGACTCGCCTCGCTGGCGCGGCATCGCGCGGTGTATGCCGCCGTGGGCTCCCTGATGGAGACGGACATCCACGCACTGTCGATCGATGCGCGCACGCCGGCGGAGTCCGCTGATGCCGGTTGAAGCGCCCCTCATGGCGCATTGCAACAATCGCCCGGTGGCGTGAAACGCAGCAGGAACGGGTCTTTCAGGGCCTCGGCAGCCGCACATTGCAGCGGCTTTACAGGGTTGTTTGAAAACGATTACATTCGGCCCGGCACGCGAACCGCGGAGGGGCGGTCGACTACGTGGGCAACGTAACCATCAAGGATGTCGCCAAGGCGGCACAGGTCTCCGTGGCGACCGTCTCGCGGGCCCTCAATGGCCACGGCAATGTCGCCGCCGGTGTGCGTGAGCGCGTCCAGGCCGCCGCCGAAGCCCTGCGCTACACGCCGCACGCCGCCGCGCGCAGCCTGAGCAGCCGTCGCACCCACACCCTGGGCGTGGTGCTGCCCGATCTCTACGGCGAATTCTTCTCCGAACTGGTACGCGGCATCGACCAGGCCGCCCGCGAACGCAAGCTGCACCTGCTGGTGTCCAGCTACCACGGCCATCCCGAAGAGCAGGGCGCTGCGATGCGCGCGATGCGCGGGCGGGTCGACGGCGTGCTTCTGATGTCGCCGTCGCTGACCGCGACCCCGGCCTGCCGCGAGGAACTGGCCGGCACGCCCGCCGTGGTGATCAACACCCGGGCCGCAGGCGACGGCGTGGCCGCGCTGTGCGTCGACAACCACGGCGGCGCGATGGCGATGGTCGAGCACCTCGCCGCGTGCGGCCACCGGCGGATCGCGTTCATCGCCGGCCCCGAAGACAACTTCGATGCGCACGAGCGCCTGCGCGGCTACCGCGATGCACTGGCGCGCCACGTGCCAGGTGCGGAGCCCTGGGTGCTGCCGGGCGACTTCAGCGAAGCCGGCGGCCACCGCGCCGGCCAGCAGTTGCTGGCATCGCGCGAGCGTCCGGACGCGGTGTTCGCCGCCAACGACATGATGGCACTGGGTTGCCTGTTCGCGTTCTCGCACGGCGGCGTGTCGGTGCCGGGCGACATCGCGCTGGCCGGCTTCGATGACATCCCGCTGGCGCGCTACGTGCACCCGTCGCTGACCACCATCCGCGTGAACATCGCCGAGATCGGCGAGCGCGCGGTGCTCAACCTGCTGTCGCAGATGGCCGAGGGAGACGGTGACGCGTCGACTCATACGGACGCCCAGCTCATGGACGTGAAGCTGGTGGTACGCGAGTCGAGTGCCGCGCGCCCGCGTACCGACAGCTCATGATCGCCGCATTTTTTTAGCCGCGCCTGTAACCGATTTCAACGCCGTCGTCCGTCCCGCTGGATCAACACGAAGGGCTCCGCCATGAAGCGCATCGCCACGACCCCGACGCAGTTTCCGCTCCCTGCACGACGTCCCGTCCCCACGTTGCTCGCCTGCGCGCTGGCGGGCTGCCTTGCCGTCATGGCACCAGCCGCGATGGCGCAGAGCACCGCGGCCACCATCCGCGGCCAGGTCACCGTGGACGCAGCACCGGCCAGCGATGCCCGCGTGACCGCGACCAACGTCGCCACCGGCCTGAGCCGCAGCGTCCAAGCCTCGGCCAGTGGCGCTTACTCGCTGGTCGGCCTGCCGCCGGGGACGTACCGGGTGGATGTCACCGCGAACGGGTCCACGACGTCGCAGACGGTGACGGTGCAGGTCGGACAGACCGCCACGCTCGACCTGGCAGCGGGCGGGTTGGCCGAGACCGGGCCCGTGGATGACGCCACCGACGTTGGTGCGGTGACGGTGACGGCGCCGGTGCTGATCGAGGCGCGCACGTCCGAGGTCGCCACCTACGTCTCGCAGAAGCAGATCGAAGCCTTGCCGCAGGGGTCGCGCAACTTCCTGGCGTTCGCCGACACGGTGCCGGGCATCGTGTTCGAGGAACGCTCCGACGGCTCGACCAACATTCGCTCCGGTGCGCAGCAGTCCAATGGCGTCAACGTGTTCCTCGATGGCGTCGGGCAGAAGAACTACGTCACGCGCGGTGGCATCACCGGCCAGGACACCAGCCGGGGCAACCCGTTCCCGCAGCTGGGCATCGGCGAGTACAAGGTCATCACGTCCAACTACAAGGCCGAGTACGACCAGATCAGCAGCGCCGCGGTCAGCGCCGCCACCCGTTCGGGCACCAACGAGTTCGAGGGCAACTTCTTCTGGGACTACACCTCCGGCCAGTGGCGCGAACCCACCGTCATCGAGGAAAAGTCCGGCAGCAAGGCGCAGTCCAAGGAGGAGCAGTACGGCGTGGCGCTGGGCGGGCCGATCATGCGTGACCGGCTGTTCTTCTTCGCCACCTACGAGGCCAAGGAGTTCAACTCGCCGCGCGAGATCACGCCAGGCCGCAACGTCACCATCGACGAGTTGCCCGCCGAGTTCCAGCCGCTGGCCCGGGCCACCGACAGCGCGCCGTTCAAGTCCGACCTCTTTTTCGGGAAGCTCACCTTCACGCCCGACGACCGCAACCTGCTGGAGCTCAGCTACAAGGGCCGCGAAGAGGACGAGCTGACCAACGTCGGCGGGCAGAACACCGCTTCCTACGGCACCCTCAAGACCGTCGAGGACAACCGCGTCGACCTGCGCTGGCAGTACAGCGCCGACCGCTGGCTCAACGACATGCACCTCACCTACGAAGATTCGTTCTTCAGTCCGCGCCCCCAGAACTTCGAGCCCGGCTACAACCTGCGGTTGCCGGTCATCGGGCAGGAGGCCAACGACAACCCGACGATGGAGAACGTCCTCAACCTCGGTGGCAGCCCGGATTTCCAGAACAAGGGCCAGGAGGGCATGTCGTGGCAGAACGACTTCACCTTCTTCGGCTTCGAGGGCCATACGGTCAAGGCCGGCTTCAAGTTCAAGTCGGTCGAGCTGACCGCGTTCGAGCAGCAGCCCTTCAACGCGCAGTACCGGTTCGACGGCAACCGGAGCCTGGAGGTGCCCTACGAGGTGGAGTTCGCTGGTGCCACAGGCCTGGCGCCGCCCAGCGTGGTGTCCAAGAACAAGCAGTACGGGTTCTATGTGCAGGACGACTGGGAGGTCAACGAGAAGCTGACGCTCAACCTGGGCCTGCGCTGGGACTACGAGGAAGTGCCGTCGTACGACGAGTTCGTGACGCCCGAGTCGCTGGTCGGGTTCCTGCGGGCCTACCCGAACATCCAGGACACCGACTACGACATCGACGACTACATCAGCACCGGCAATAACCGCGAGTCGTTCAAGGATGCGTGGCAGCCGCGGCTGGGCTTCTCCTACGACCTGTTCGCCGACCAGCGCCACGTCATCTTCGGCGGCGCGGGTCGTGCCTACGACCGCAACCTGTTCGATTTCCTGTCGTTCGAGCGCTATCGGCTGGCGTTCAAGCGCGACACCTTCCAGTTCAACACGCCGGGTCACCCGTGCGACACCGCGACGAACCCGCGCTGCCTGGAGTGGGATCCGATCTACCTGGACCAGTCCAACCTCGATGCGCTGGTCGCCGGCCAGCCTTACGGCACCGAGGTGTTCCTGCTCAACAACGAGCTCAAGACGCCGTATTCCGACCAGTTCTCACTGGGCATCCGCAACGCCTGGGACCTGGCCGGGCACGAGTGGATCTCGTCGGTCACGCTGGCGCACATCCTCAGCCATGACGGCATCTACTTCCACATCGGCAACCGCCAGCCCGACGGCAGCTTCTTCCCGCCGGGTCGTTCGTTCGGCGATGGCTTCGGCACGATCATCAACAACCCGCTGACACCGGGACGCGCGCCGCAGCAGTTCTTCCTGGCCGACAACGGGGTGGAGACGCGCACCAACCAGGTGCTGATCTCGATGGACAAGCCCTATACCGAGGAGTCGGGATGGGGCGTGACCATGGCCTACACCTACAGCGAGGCCAAGGAGAACCTGCCGAACTCGGACATCTTCACGTTCGACTACCGCGACACCGACGACGCACCGTTCGTGGAGGCCAATGGCCTCTCCCAGCATCGCTTCGTCGGCACCGGCATCGTCGACTTCTGGGGCATGACGCTGTCGTCCAAGCTGACGCTGGCCAGCCATACCTACCGGTCCACCACCAATTGCTCGGTAGCGCCAGATTTCAACAACTGCTTCTTCGACCCGTTCAAGCCCGAGGGTACGGTCGGCTTCAAGCAGTTCGACCTGGCGCTGCAGAAGGAATGGGATACGGGCACCGACCTGAAACTGCGCGTGCGCGGCGACATCTTCAACGTCTTCAATTGGCGCAACTACACCGATTTCGACGGTTGGCGCGGTGGGCCGGGCGAGACCAATCCCAACTTCGCGCAGCGCAACGGCGACGGCGTCGTGCTGCCGACGCGCGAGTTCAAGCTGACGTTCGGGTTGGCGTGGTGACCTGGAGGGCGTTGCCCGCCGGCGTCGGCAACGCGCGGTGGCATGCGTGATGCTTTCGCACGATTTGGCACAACGAGGTGGTTCGACTAAATGAGGCTGTTCCGATTCCGTGCAACGATCCGTCCGTGCATCGTGCTGGGGCTGCTGTTGGGCCTGGCCGCCTGTAAACCCTCCGAGCCGCCCCAGACGTCCATCGAACAGCGGCAGGAACAGCAGCGCCAGGCCGAGGCGGCGCGACAGGTCGCCGAGCCCGCGCCTGCGGAGCCGACGAAGCCGGAATTGCCGCCGCTGTTCGATGACATCGAACGCCGTACGTTCCAGTTCTTCTGGGACACCACCAACGAGCGCAACGGGCTGACGCCGGACCGGTTCCCGTCGCGGCCGTTCTCCAGCATCGCCTCGGTCGGCTTCGCGCTGACCGCGTACCCGATCGGGATCGAGAACGGCTGGGTGAGCCGAACCCAGGCCATCGACCGCACGCTGACGACGCTCAAGTTCCTGCGCGACATCCCGAGCGGGCCGGACGCGACGGGCAAGGGCGCCCACCACGGCTTTTTCTACCACTTCCTGCACATGGAGACCGGGGAGCGCTACGACAGCTGGGTCGAGCTGTCGAGCGTGGACACGGCGCTGCTGATGATGGGCGTGCTGTTCTCGCAGTCGTACTACGATGGCGACGACCCGCGCGAAGTGGAGATCCGCGAGCTGGCCGATGCGCTGTACCGCGACGTCGAGTGGACATGGCTGCAGGAGCGCGGGCCGCTGGTGTCGATGGGCTGGTTCCCCGAAAGCGGCGTCATCGAGCACGACTGGCGCGGGTACAACGAGGCGATGCTGCTGTACGTGCTGGCGCTGGGCTCGCCCACGCATGCGGTCGAGCCGGAGGCGTGGACGGTGTGGACACGCACCTACAACGACAACTGGGGCGTGTTCCAGGGCGAGGAGTACCTGGCGTTCGGGCCACTGTTCGGCCACCAGTACAGCCACGTCTGGATCGACTTCCGCGGCATCCACGACGCCTACATGCACGAGCGCGGCATCGACTATTTCGAGAACAGCCGGCGCGCCGCCTACGCACACCGGGCCTACGCGATCGACAACCCGATGGAGTGGGAGGGCTACGGCGAGGACGTCTGGGGCCTGACCGCGAGCGACGGGCCGCAGCAGACCCGGCAGGAGTACGAGGGCGAGGAGCGCGAGTTCCGGCACTACTCGGCGCGTGGCGTCGGTCTGACCGACAGCTTCGACGACGGCACCATCGCCCCGACCGCGGCCCTCGCCTCGCTTCCGTTCGCACCGGAAATCGTCATTCCCGCCACCGTCGAGATGCATGAGCGCTACGGCGACTACCTGTACTCGAGCTACGGCTTCCTGGATGCCTTCAACCCCAGCTTCGAGTACGACATCCCGCTCAAGACCGGCCGCATCGTGCCCGATCGCGGCTGGGTGGCCAGCGACTACATCGGCATCGACCAGGGGCCTATCCTGGCGATGATCGCCAACTACCGCGATGGCTTCGTCTGGGAGGTCATGAAGCGGAACCCGTACATCCGCGAAGGCCTGGAGCGCGCGGGCTTCACCGGGGGCTGGCTGGACGCGGACGACGCGCCGCCTGACGCGGCCGTCGACACGCCGTCCGCAACGGCGGCCGGGTCCGATGCCCCGGAAGCGCCCGGCGATGGCATGTCGCCGGCCACGGCGCGGTCGCTGGGCGAGGCCGAGTCGCGTGCATCGCAGGCCCAGTCGCAAACCCCGCGCGACGCCCGCGAAACCGGGCGGCCGCCCCGGTAAGGAAACTGATGCACCTGCGCTCGACCATCGCACGTTGGGCCGCCGCCTTGGCACTGCTCCTGGGCGTGCTGGCGGGCTGCAGCAGGCAGGACGACGGCCGCACGGTGGTGCGGTTCTGGGCGATGGGTTTCGAAGGTCAGGTGGTGGCGCAGCTGATTCCGCAGTTCGAGCGCGAACACCCCGGCATCCGCATCGAACTGCAGCAGCTGCCGATCACCGCGGCGCACGAAAAGCTGCTGACTGCATTCGCCGGCGACGCGCTTCCGGACGTGGCCGCCATCGGCAACACCTGGGTGCCGGAGTTCGCGGCCATCGGCGCACTGGCGCCCCTGGATGCCCGGCTTGCGTCCGGCGGCATCGCGCCAGTGGACTACTTCGAGGGCGGCTGGGATACCGGGGTGATCGACGGCCAGGTGCGTGCCGTGCCGTGGTACGTGGAGACGCGGCTGCCGTTCTACCGGCGCGACCTCCTCGCCGAGGCGGGTATCGATGCGCCGCCGCGCGATTGGGCGCAGTGGCGCGATGCGATGGCGGCAGTGAAGCGCCATGTCGGGCCGGAGCGCTACGCCATCCTGCTGCCGCTCAACGAGTTCGAACCGCTGCTCAACCTGGCCATGCAGCAGCCCGATCCTCTGCTGCGCGACGGCGGCCGTTACGGCAACTTCCGCAGCGACGGGTTCCGACGCACCCTGGCGTTCTACAAGGACATCTTCGACCAGGGCTGGGCGCCGCGCGTGGCCAACACGCAGATCTCCAATGTCTGGGACGAGTTCGGCCGCGGCTATTTCGGCTTCTATATCAGCGGGCCGTGGAACATCGCCGAGTTCGGGCGGCGGCTCCCGTCCGACCTGTCGGAGGCGTGGGCGACGATGCCGCTGCCCGGACCCGATGGGCCGGGCGCGTCGGTGGCCGGTGGCGCGAGCTTCGTGCTGTTCGATGGCTCGCCGCGCAAGGATGCCGCATGGGCGTGGGTCGCCTACCTGTCGCGTCCCGACGTGCAGGCCCGGTTCCATGGCATTACCGGCAACCTGCCGCCGCGGCGAAGCGCGTGGAATGCGCCCGCGCTGCGCGACGACGCGCACGCGCGCGCATTCCGCGAGCAGCTCGAACGTGCCCGCGCCACGCCCAAGGTGCCCGAGTGGGAGCGCATCGCCACCGAGTTGCGACTGGTGGGCGAGGAGATGGTGAATGGCCGGCTGACGGTGGACGAGGCCGCCGTCGAGTTGGATCGCCGTACCGATGCCATCCTCGAAAAGCGGCGCTGGATGCTGGATCGCGCGGCGCAGGGGCAGGGAGCAGCGCCATGAAGCCGTCCACCGCCGGCTGGCTGTTCGCCGCGCCTGCACTGGCGGTCATCGCGGTGTTCTTCGCGCTTCCGGTGCTGGCGGCGCTCGCGCTGAGCCTCACCGATTTCGATATCTACGCCCTGGCCGACATCGGAAACCTGCGTTTCGTCGGATTGGGCAACTACCTGGGCCTGATGCGGAACCCGCTGTTCTGGCAGGCGCTGGGCAACACGTTCTACTTCGTCCTGGTCGGCGTGCCGCTGTCGATCGCACTGTCACTGGCCGCGGCGCTGCTGCTGCACTCCAGGCTCGGCGTGTTCAAGCCGTTCTTCCGCACCGCGTACTTCGCACCGGTGGTCACCACGGTGGTGGCGGTCGCGGTGGTCTGGCGCTACCTGTTCCACACCCGCTACGGGCTGGTGAACTGGGTGCTGGCGGGCATCGGTATCGACCCGGTGGACTGGCTGGGCGACCCCGACTGGGCGATGCCGACCATCATCCTTTTCGCGGTGTGGAAGAACTTCGGCTACAACATGATCATCTTCCTGGCAGGCCTGCAGGCGATCCCGGAAGACCTCTACGAGGCCGCGCGCATCGACGGCGCCTCGCGCTGGCGGCAGTTCCTCCACGTCACCCTGCCGATGCTCGGGCCGGTGATGCTGATGGTCGCCATCCTGACGCTGTCGGGCTACTTCCAGCTGTTCGCCGAGCCCTACGTCATGACCCAGGGCGGGCCGCTGCAGAGCACGGTCAGCGTGCTGTACCTCATGTACGAGGAAGGCTTCAAGTGGTGGAACCTGGGCAATGCCTCGGCGGTGGCGTTCATCCTGTTCGTCATCATGGCGACGATCACCTACGGCCTGCTGTGGGTCGCGCGGCGGAAAGGGGCTGAGTGATGGACGCACGCATGGCCCGCGCCATCGTCAACGGCCTGCTGGTCGCGCTGGCCGTGATCAGCGTGGCTCCGCTGTTGTGGATGCTGTCGGTATCCTTCATGCAGCCCGGCGAGGCCAGCGGCTTCCCGCCGCCGCTGCTGCCGTCGGACGCCACCTGGCACAACTACCACCAGCTGTTTGCCCAGGCGGGCATGGGCCGCTACCTGCTCAACAGCCTGGTCATCGCCACGGCCACCACGGCGATCGCGCTGCTGCTCAATACGGCGGCCGGTTACGCCTTCGCCAAGCTGCGCTTTGCCGGGCGCGAGGCGGTGTTCCGCACGCTGCTGGCCGCGCTGGTGATCCCCGCACAGGTCACGATGATGCCGCTGTTCCTGATGCTCAAGGAGCTGGGCCTGGTGAACACCTACGCAGGGGCGGTGGTGCCGGGGATGGCGGCGGTGTTCGGCATCTTCCTGGTGCGGCAGTACGCGCGCTCGATCCCCGACGAACTGCTGGAGGCCGCGCGCATCGACGGCGCGGGCGAGGCGCGGATCTTCTTCCAGATAGTGCTGCCGGCGCTGCGGCCGATCCTGGTGACGTTGGCGATCTTCACCTTCATGGCGTCGTGGAACGATTTCATGTGGCCACTGATCGTGCTCAGCGACCAGGGCCTGCACACGCTGCCGGTCGCGCTGGCGACGCTGTCGCGCGAGCACGTGCAGGACAACGAACTGATGATGGCCGGCTCGGTGGTGACCGTGCTGCCGGTGCTGCTGCTGTTCCTGGTGCTGCAGCGCTACTACATGCAGGGGCTGCTGCTGGGGAGCGTAAAGGGATGAGCACCGAACTTCATTCCGGTCTCCCATCTGCGTCGTTCCCGCGAACGCGGGAACCCAGCGACGCTGATGCTGCAACGCAATCATTGCACGGAGAAAGACACTGGGTTCCCGCGTTCGCGGGAATGACGGCAAGGTCGAAGCCCGCTCCCTTGGCGATGCTGCTTTTTCTTGCTGGGACAACCGCGTTTGCCCAGGAACAGTCGCAAGTGCTTGACGACTTCGAACACCCCGGCGCCTGGACGGTGGTCACCTCCGACCAGGTCAGCGGAAGCATCCGGAAGGTGCCGGGTGACGAAGGTGGCGGCCTTTGCCTGGACTACGACTTCAACGGTGTCTCGGGCTATGCCGGCATCCAGCGCGACCTGCCGCTCGAGTATCCGGAAGGCGACGCCTACGACTACCGTTTCGACTACCGCCTGCGGGGCGATTCGCCGGCCAACGACCTGCAGTTCAAGCTGGTCGACGCCAGCGGCGACAATGTGTGGTGGGTCAACCGGACGCGGGTCGACTTCCCGGCCGAATGGACGCCGGCCACGCACCGCAAGCGCCACATCAGCCGCGCCTGGGGGCCGGCCGAGGACCCCACGCTTCGGCGCAGCGCCAAGCTCGAGTTCACGGTCTACAACAGTGCCGGCGGTGCGGGATCGGTGTGTTTCGACACGCTGACCTTCAGCCAGCAGGCGTTGCCGGATACGCCGCCGCCGCGCCCGGTGGCGGGCGCCAGTGCGTCGCAACCGGACGCCGCTGCCGCGCTTGCGGTCGACAGCGACGTGGCGACCGCGTGGCGGGCGCTGGCGGGCGGGCCCGTGATGCTTGAGCTCGACCTGGGCCGGCTGCGCGAGTTCGGCGGGCTCCGCCTGGACTGGCTTGCAGGGCAGGGCGCGACGGCCTATCGGATTGATCTGTCGGACGATGGCGAGGCATGGCGCCCGGTGCGCCAGGTCACCGCCGGCAATGGAGGACGTGACCTGATCGCGCTGCCCGAATCGGAGGCGCGGCATGTGAGGCTGGCGCTGGAGGCGGGCGAGGGCGACACGTTCGCGCTGGCGGAGGTGTCGATCGAACCGCTGGAATTTGCCGCCACACCCAACGATTTCATCCGGTCGGTTGCGGCCGATGCACCGCGCGGACACTACCCGCGCGGCTTCACCGGCGAACAGCCGTACTGGACGTTGGTCGGCATCGACGGCGGCACCGAGCAGGGCCTGGTCGGCGAGGACGGCGCGGTCGAGCTCGCGCGCGGCGGACCCAGCGTCGAGCCGTTCGTGCTGGTCGATGGCGAACTGGTCACGTGGGCCGATGTCGGGACCCGGCAGACGCTGCAGGAAGGCTACCTGCCGATCCCGCTGGTGCACTGGGCACATCCGGCGTTCACGCTGGACGTGACCGCATTCGCCCAGGGCACCACCGACACGTCGCGCCTGGTGACGCGCTACAGGCTCGAGAACACCGGAGATGTTGCGCGCGATTTCGAACTGGTGCTGATGCTGCGTCCGCTGCAGGTCAATCCGCCGACGCAGTTCCTCAGCACGGTGGGCGGCGTCAGCCCGATCCACGCGCTGGAGGTCGGCACGCTGGAAGCGAAATTGGCGGGCGTGCCACGGGTCCGCATGGCCACGCCCGCCGACGCCGCGTTTGTGAGCGCATTCGACAGCGGCCTGCCGCTGGACCGGCTGGACGCGCCCGACAGTGCGCTCGACAGCGACGTCGACGATTCCACCGGACTGGCGTCCGGCGCATGGCGCTACCGCATGCGACTGGCGCCGGGCGAAGTGCGTGAATTCGCCTGGCAGGCGCCGCTGACCGGCACGTTCGACGATGCGCCACTGGATGCGGGCGAAGCTCAGGTGGCGGTGGCGGCCGACTGGCACGACCGGCTCGACCGCGTGCGCATCGATGTGCCCGACGCCGGCCGCAAGCTGGTCGATACGCTGCGCACGGCGCTGGCACACATGCTGATCAGCCGCGAAGGGCCGCGCCTGCAGCCCGGCACGCGCTCGTACTCGCGCGCGTGGATCCGCGACGGCGCGATGATCGCAGAGGGACTGCTCCGCCTCGGCCGCGAAGACGTGGCGGAAGAGTTCCTGCGCTGGTACGCGCCCTACCAGTTCGACAACGGCAAGGTGCCGTGCTGCGTCGACGACCGCGGCAGCGACCCGGTACCCGAGAACGACAGCCACGGCGAGCTGGTTTACACCGTCGCCGAGATCTACCGCTACACGCGTGACCGCGAACTGCTGGAGGACATGTGGCCGCATGTCGTTGGTGCCGTGTCCTACATGGACGAGCTGCGGTTGAGCGAGCGGACCGAAGCGAACCGCGCCCTCAACGCGGCCTTCTACGGAATGATGCCGGCCTCGATCAGCCACGAGGGGTACTCGGCCAAGCCCATGCACTCGTACTGGGACAACTTCTGGACGCTTCGCGGCTACAAGGATGCGGTGCTGGTCGCGCAGTGGC
>MIDV01000128.1:24972-25504 GCA_001830245.1 Lysobacterales bacterium RIFOXYA1_FULL_69_10
CTGATGGCATCGCTGCGCGCGGCCACGGCACAGCACGACATCAACTACCTGCCCGGCGCGGCGGAACTGGGTGATTTCGACCCCACCTCCACGACCATCGCGCTGGCCCCGGGTGGCGAGCAGGCGTGGCTGCCGCAGGACCTGCTCGACCACACGTTCCAGCGCTACTGGCGCGAGTTCGTGGCACGCCGCGAGGGCACCCGCGAGTGGAAGGACTACACGCCCTACGAGCTGCGCAACGTCGGCGCATTCGTGCGCCTGGGCTGGCGCGACCGCGCCCACGAGGCGCTGGACTTCTTCTTCGACGACCAGCAGCCGCGCGGATGGAACCAGTGGGCCGAGGTCGTCTCGCGCACGCCACGCACGCCGTTCTTCGTGGGCGACCTGCCGCATGCGTGGGTGGAGTCGGACTACGTGCGCTCGGCGCTGGAGATGTTCGCGTACGTGCGCGATGGCGAGGACGGCGCCCAGGACGACGCGCTGGTGCTGGCGGCCGGCGTGCCTGCGGACTGGCTGGCGGGCGAGGGTATTG
>MIDV01000128.1:25525-27028 GCA_001830245.1 Lysobacterales bacterium RIFOXYA1_FULL_69_10
CGTATGGCGAACTCGACTACCGGCTGCGGCGCGACACCGACGGTTCGCTGCGGCTGTCGATCGGCGACGGCCTGCGGGTGCCCGGTGGTGGCGTGGTGGTGCAGCCGCCGGGTAAGTGGGGCGGCGAGGTGGATGTCGCGAGCGGCGAGGCCACCTGGACCGATGGCGAGTTGCGCATCGACCGGCTGCCGGCTGAAGTTACTTTGCGCTGAGGCTGCGGCGCTCCGTTCCGCGCGTCTCCGCTGAGCGAAGCCGGCAGCCTGGTGTGGCGCAGCGCCGTCGGGCGGACGCGCCGCAATGGGTCATTGGACACCCGCGCGATCAGGAGCACCCCTCCCCAACCCTCCCCTGCACGCAGGGGAGGGAGCAGAAGCGCCGGCGTGGCTTTGACTCCTCCCCCTGCTTGCAGGGGGAGGTTGGGAGGGGGTCGCGGCGCAACGCGCCGCCCAGCTAGTGTGGATTCGGCCGCGCTCTTCCCAAGCCCGCTGGCACCACTGGGTGATCGGGCTTGCCGCGAACCAGCGGGTGCAAGCAGCGCCTTACGTCGTAAAACTAACGTGGTGAGCCAATCCGAAGACGACTTGCTAGTACGGCAACGGCTCGTCCAGCGACGCCCCGTGGCTGCCGATCACCTTCGAGTACCAGCGGGCGCTGTCCTTGGGGGTGCGTTCTTGGGTGCCGTAGTTCACGTGCACCATGCCGAAGCGCTTGGAGTAGCCCAGCGACCATTCCAGGTTGTCCAGCAGCGACCACAGCATGTAGCCGCGGATGTCGCAGCCGGCCTTGATGGCGTCGTGTACGGCGCCGATGTGCTTTTGCAGGTAGTCCATGCGCAGCGGGTCGCGGATGCGTCCGCCTTCGGCCACCGGCGGGTCGAAGAAGGCCGCGCCGTTCTCGGTGATGTACATCGGGATGTCGCCGTAACGCTCCTTCACCCACACCAGCAGGTCGGTCAGCCCCTTCGGGTACACCTCCCAGCCGGTCTCGGTGTAGGTGCCCAGCGGCTGGCGCACCGCGCCGGCCTTCAGCGGGTAGCTGTCGTTGGCCTGGGTGACGCTGCGGGTGTAGTAGTTGATGCCGATGAAGTCGAGCTTCTGGCGGATCAGCTCGAAGTCCGCGGCCGCCCAGTCCGGCCACGCGTCGCCGAAGATCTCCCTGAGTTCCGGCGGGTATCGGCCGAGCAGGGCCGGGTCGAGGTACTGCTCGTTCATGTAGGCGTGCGCGCGCTTGGTCGCCGCGGCGTCCTCGGCCGAGTCGCTGGCCGGGTACTTGGGCTCGATGTTCACCACCAGTCCGATCTCGTGCTTGCCGATGTCGCGGTAGGCCTTGACCGCCGCGCCGTGGGCGCGCATCAGGTTGTGGCTGGCGATCGGCGTTTCGTACTTGCTGCGGTGGCCCGGGGCCAGCGCGCCGTGCAGGTAGCCGCCGTCGGTGATCACCCACGGCTCGTTGAGCGTTACCCATTTCTTCACCCGGCCGTCGAGCGCACGGTACATCGTCGAA
>MIDV01000129.1:0-20004 GCA_001830245.1 Lysobacterales bacterium RIFOXYA1_FULL_69_10
GCGCTGCCCGCACGGCCCCGGCGGAGGCGCTGCGCTATGAGTGAGTCGACAACCAGCGCCTCGGCGGTGCCATTGCACAAGCACACGGGTGAAGTCATCCGGGCCGCCGGGCTGGGCAAGACCTATGCCGAGGGCGACCTGCGCACTCCAGTGTTCGACGGGCTGGACCTGGAGGTCCATGCCGGCGAGACCGTCGCGATCCTCGGGGCATCCGGCGCCGGCAAGAGCACGTTGCTGCACCTGCTGGGCGGGCTGGACATGCCCACTGCGGGCGAGGTGTTCGTCGCCGGCCAGAAGATGAGCGCGTTGTCGGATGCCGCCCGCGGCACGTTGCGCAACGGCGCGCTCGGCTTCGTCTACCAGTTCCACCACCTGCTGCCCGAGTTCACCGCGTTGGAGAACGTGATGCTGCCGGTGCTGCTCAACGGCACGTCGGTACCGGAGGCCTCCACGCGGGCACAGGCACTGCTCGAGTCCGTCGGCCTGGGCCATCGCCTGCGGCACAAGCCGGGTGAGTTGTCCGGCGGCGAGCGCCAGCGCGCCGCCGTCGCGCGTGCGCTGGTGAATCGCCCGGCCTGCATGCTTGGGGATGAGCCCACCGGCAACCTCGACGAGAAGACCGCAGGCACGGTGTTCGAGCTGATGCTGGCGCTCAACCGCGAGCACCACACCGCCCTGGTGCTGGTGACCCACGACCGCCGCCTGGCGCGCAGGCTGGACCGCGTGCTGGAACTCCACGAAGGCAAGCTCAGGCAGCTGCAACCCGACGAGGTGTAAGGACATGCAACACGCGGCAAGGACGCCGCCCTTCGGAATCACCGCCGCCCTCGGGCTGCTGGCCGGCGCCACCGCGATGCTGTGGCTGCCGGTATTGCCGCCGTGGCCGCTGCTGGCGACGGCAGTTTTGGCAGGCGGCTGGGGCTGGTGGCGAGGCAGGCCGCTTCGCTGGATTGGCGCCGCCGTCCTGGGTGCGGGCCTGGCGGGATTGCATGCCGCGCACGCTCTGTCGGTGCAGTTGCCGCCCGACGCCGGCCGTCAGGATGTCACGGTGAGCGGCCGTGTCACCGAACTGCCGGTACACGAGCCGCGACGCTCGGTCATGACATTCCGAGTCGACGACGATCCCGCGCAGCCCGAAGCCCTGCGCGGGCGCCGGTTGCGCATCGCCTGGTACGGGGAGGGCTACGGCGACGCCGCCGGGGCGCCGCACGTCAGGGTGCGCGCCGGCGAGCACTGGAAGCTGGATCTGCGCGTACGTCCGCCGCGTGGCCTCCGCAACCCCGGTGGTTTCGACGGCGAGCGCAACGCGATGGTCAAGCGCCTGGCCGCCACGGGCTACGTGCACAACCCGTCCGATGCCGTGCGGCTGGCGCCGGCAAGCGGGTTGCACGCGTGGCGGGAATCGATGTCGGACGCCATCGCGAAGGCCGTGCCGTCGCCGTCCTCGCGGTTCGTGCAGGCACTGGCGCTGGGCGATACCCGTGGCCTGTCGGATGCGGACTGGCAGCGGCTGCGTGCCAACGGTCTGACCCACCTTGTCGCGATCTCCGGGTTCCACGTCGGCCTGGTTGCCGGTCTCGCTGCCCTGCTGGCCGCGTTGGCGTGGCGATGCCTGCCGGGACTGGCGCGATGGTGTCCCCGCCCGGTGGCCGCCGCCGGCGCCGGACTCGCCGGCGCACTCGTGTACGCGGCGGTGGCCGGCTTCGCGTTGCCCACCGTCCGCACGGTCCTGATGATCGCGGTGGTCGCCGCGCTCAAATGGCAGCGCCGTCCGGTGCGGATGGTCGAAGCCCTCGCGCTGGCGGCCATCGTGCTGGTCCTGTTCGATCCGCTCGCACTGCTCACCGCGGGCCTGTGGCTGAGCTTTGCCGGCGTGGCGTGGCTGCTGTGGTGCCTGCCCGAGCGGGAGCGGCGCCCCGTGCGCGAACTGCTGTCGGCCCAGGGCGTGTCCAGCCTGGGACTGCTGCCGCTGACGGTGGTGCTGTTCGGCGAGGCCTCGCTGGCGGGGCCGCTGGCCAATCTCGTGGCCGTGCCGTGGTGGAGTCTTGTGGTCGTGCCCATGGCATTGCTGGGAACCCTGCTGGAGGTGCTGCACGCCGATGCAGGCGAATGGGCGTGGCGCGCGGCCGCGGGTTTGTTCGACCTGTCCTGGCCGCTGTTCGGCTGGTTGGCCGATACCGGGCTGGCACTGTGGTGGCTGCCCGAACCGCGCTGGTTCGCGCTGCCCTTGGCGCTGGCGGGTGCGTTCTGGCTGCTGTTGCCGCGCGGGCTCCCGGGACGGCCACTGGCGGTGGTGCTGTGGTTGCCGCTTGTGCTGCCGGCGCGTGCGCTGCCACCGGCGGGCGGATTCGAACTGACCATGCTGGATGTCGGCCATGGACTGGCGGTGGTGGTGCGCACCGCCAACCACGCGTTGCTGTATGACGCCGGTCCTGCCGTGCCCGAAGGCTTCGATGCAGGCGAGCGCGTGGTGGTGCCCGCGCTGTGCGCTTTGGGCGTGCATCGCCTGGACCGGCTGGTGGTCAGCCACGCCGACAACGACCACGCCGGAGGCGTCGCGGCGGTGCTGGACGCGTTCGACGCGCCAGTGGTCGCGCCAGAGGGTTCCGGGTTGCTGGAGGGCGAGGGCGCGACCGCGTGCGGGACAGGCCGGCCGTGGACCTGGGACGGCGTCGCGTTCGAGTTCCTGCACCCGCCGCCGCACTTCCCGTACCTGGGCAACGAAGCCAGTTGCGTGCTCAGCGTGCGCGGCCCCCACGGCCATGCGCTGTTGACGGGCGACATCGGCGAAGTGGTCGAGCGCACGCTTGTGAAGCTGCACCCGGCGCAGGTCGCCGCAGATGTCGTCACCGTGGCGCATCACGGCAGCGCCGGTTCGTCCGACCCGCTGTTCGTCGCCGCCACCGGTGCACGCCATGCGCTGGTGGCATCGGGCCATGGCAACCGCTTCGGGCACCCCAAACCCGAGGTGTCGGCGCGCTGGCGGGACGCGGGCTCGGCCTTGCACGACACCGCCGCGGACGGGGCGATCTCGGTCCGTTTCGACACCGAAGGCGTTCAGGTTCGCTCCCGGCGCGACACGCATCGCCGGTTGTGGGATGCACAGGCCCGGAGTGCGACTCCGCACGGGTTGGATACCGGGGCCTCTGGGCTATCCTACGGGCCGGAATGAAACGGCCCTGGGCCGGAGGTTCGCGTGCTGGAACTGGTCAAGGCCGGCGGTTGGCCGATGATCCCGCTGTTGCTGCTGTCCGCGGTCGCCATCGCGATCATCGTCGAACGGGCCTGGACGCTCCGGCGCAGCGCCGTGATCCCGCCGTCACTGGGGGATGAGGTGCGGGCGTGGGCCGCGCGCGGGAAGCTGGACCCCGCGCACATCGAATCCCTGCGCCGCACTTCGCCGCTGGGCTCGCTGCTGGCGGCCGCGCTGGACGTGCGCGCCCGCCCGCGCGACCTGGTCCGCGAGCGCATCGAGGACGTCGGCCGGCACCTCGTGCACCGCATGGAGCGCTACCTCAACACGCTGGGCACGATTGCCGCCTCCGGGCCGCTGCTGGGCCTGTTCGGCACCGTGGTCGGCATGATCCAGATGTTCCTGGCCATCGGCGACGGTGGCCTGGGCGACGTCAACCAGCTCGCGGCCGGCATCGGCAAGGCGCTGGTGTGCACGGCGACCGGCATGATCGTGGCGATCCCCGCGCTGATGGCGCACCGCTGGTTTCGCGGCCGCATCGCCGAATACATCGTGGCGATGGAGCACGAGGCCATGTTGCTGCTGGACACCATCGAGCCGCGTCCCGTCACGGCGGTGGCGCCGGTGCGGCCGGCGGCGGCAACGGCGGCCGGCTGAGGCGGCCGATGCGATTTCGCGACCACCGCGCGGATGACGAACCGGACATCAACCTGGTCCCGTTGATCGACGTCATCCTGATCCTGATCATCTTCTTCGTCGTCACTACGACGTTCGACTCGCGCTCGATGCTGCGGCTGGAATTGCCGCGCGCGACCGGTGAGCCGGCGGCCGACAGCGCCACCGCGCTCAGCGTGCTGGTCAATGCCGACGGGCGCTATTTCATCGACGAGCGTGAAGTGCTGCGCGACGACCTCGAGTCGCTCAAGGCCACGCTTGCCGAAGTGGCAGGCGACGACCGCGACCGCCCGGTGTTGTTGCGCGCCGATGCACGCACGCCGCACCAGGCCGTCGTCACCGCCTACGACGCGCTGGGCCAGCTCGGCTTCCGCCGGGTGATGGTGGCCACGGCGCCGGCACCGTCGTCGACCCCGGGGTCCACCCCGTGAGCCAAAACACCCCGGCCTGGCCGACCTACCGGCGCCTGCTGGGATTCGCCACCAAGTACCGCGGCCTGCTGGCGATCGCGGCGCTGGGCATGCTGCTGGAAGCGGCGGCCGGTGGTGCTTTCACGTGGCTGATGCAGCCGATCATCGACCAGACCTTCGTCGTCGGCGAGGCGGGTGCACAGTGGTGGATGCCCGCAGCGATCGTAGGGCTGTTCGTACTGCGCGGCATCGCGGGGTATCTCGCCGACTACTACATGGCGCGTTCGGGCCGCGGCGTGGCCCGCGACCTTCGCGTTCGCGTGCTGGGCAAGTACCTGCGGTTGCCGGGGCTGCGTTTCGATGCCGAGCCGGTGCCGTCGATGCTGGTGCGGCTGGGGTCGGACAGCGACCAGGTCTCGCAGGCGGCGATCGATGCCGCCAAGGTGATGATCCAGCAGTCGCTGCAGATCATCGCCTCGCTGGTGGTGATGCTGCTGGCCAGCTGGCAGGTGACGTTGACGATCCTCGTGATCGCGCCGCCTTTGGCGTGGATCATGGACAAGGTCGCGCGGCGCTACCGCCGCGTCAGTCATCGCATCCAGGAGAGCAGCGCGGTGCTGATGCAGGCCGCCGACCAGGCGCTGAGCGGTCACCAGGAAGTCAAGGTCTACGGCGCGCAGGAAGTTGAATACGCGCGTTACGCGGCGATCGCCGATAACCACATGCGCCTGAACCTCAAGGTCGAGTCCACCCGCGCGATCTCCTCGGCGATGGTGCAGCTGGTGGGTTCGATCGGCTTGGCCCTGCTGCTGGTGGTGGCCGGCTGGCAGGCCGGACAGGGGCGGCTGACCGTAGGCGGGTTCTTCTCGCTGATGATGGCGATGATGGCGATCCTGCCCTCGCTCAAGCAGCTGACCAACGTGCAGAACATGCTGCAACGGGGCGTGGCGTCGGCCGAGCGGTTGTTCAATGTGATCGACTCGCCCGACGAGCGCGATGCCGGGACGCAGCCGCTGGATCGGGCGCGCGGCGACCTCGAATTCCGTGGCGTCTCCGCTCGCTACCCGGGCCAGGACCGCGCCGCGTTGAGCGACGTGAGCTTCGTCGCCAGACCCGGCACCGTGACCGCCATCGTTGGGCGCTCCGGCAGCGGCAAGTCTACGTTGATCAAACTGATCCCGCGGTTCTACGAAGCCGAGGCAGGGCAGATCCTGCTTGATGGGCAACCGATCGACGACTACCGCCTGGCCGACCTGCGCCGCCAGATCGCGCTGGTCGGCCAGCAGGTGATGCTGTTCGACGGCAGCGTGGAGGCCAACGTGGCCTACGGCGAGATGGAGCGCGCGAGCCGTGCCGAGCTTGATCAGGCGGTGCGCGGCGCCAACGCCATGGAGTTCGTCGAGCACCTGCCCGAGGGCGTGGAAACGTCGATCGGTGCCAAGGGCGGGCGTCTGTCGGGCGGCCAGCGCCAGCGCATCGCGATCGCGCGCGCGATGCTCAAGGACGCGCCCATCCTGATCCTGGATGAAGCCACTGCCGCGCTGGACACCGAATCCGAACGCTTGGTGCAGGACGCGCTGGAACGCCTGATGCCCGACCGTACGACCCTGGTGATCGCGCACCGGCTGTCCACCATCGAGCACGCCGACCAGGTGCTGGTGCTCGACCAGGGTCGCATCGTGGAGCAGGGCACGCACGCCGAGCTGCTGGCACGCGACGGGCTGTACGCCCACCTTCACCGCATGCAATTCCGCGAGCCGCAATGAACGCACCGGCCAAGCCGCATACACACGGCCCGCACTACTGGTTCGACGAGGGCAGCGCGGTGCCGCTGCATGCACGGGTACTCGCCGCCCTGTATGGCGGCATGACCGGGCTCCGACGCGGGCTGTACGAGCGCCGCCTGCTTCGTCGAATCCACCCGGGCGCCCCGGTCATCGTGGTCGGCAACCTGATCGCCGGCGGCGCTGGCAAGACCCCGCTGACGGTGGCGCTGGTCGAGCGCCTGCGAAGCGAGGGTTGGACACCGGGCGTGGCCAGCCGCGGCTACGGGCGGGACGGAGACGACGCCCTGTGGGTCGATGCCGACACACCGGTGGCGAAGTCGGGCGACGAGCCGCTGCTGGTCGCGCGTCAGACCGGTGTGCGGGTGAGGGTGGATCGCAATCGCGCCGCTGCGGCGCGCGCATTGGTCGCCGAGGGCTGCGACGTGGTGGTCTGCGACGACGGCCTCCAGCACTACCGCTTGGCGCGCGATGTCGAGATCGAAGTGATCGACGGCCGGCGACGCTACGGCAATGGGCTGTTGCTGCCGGCCGGTCCGTTGCGTGAGCCGGCCTGGCGCGGCGCGCAATGCGACTTCCGGGTGGTCAACAGCGGCGGCAATGCCGCGCCGGAAACGGGTTTTGGCGAATGGCCGATGCGGCTGGTGTGCGACCGCGCGCTGCCGCTGGCTGGCGGTCGCCCACGCGCGCTGGAGTCCTTCGCCGGGCATCGCGTGCATGCCGTGGCCGGCATCGGGGATCCCGAGCGCTTCTTCGCGATGCTGCGCGCTCTCGATATCGCCGTGGTACCGCACGCCTTCCCGGACCACCACCGGTACCGGGCCTCGGACTTCGAGTTCGGCAGTCGCCTTCCCGTGCTGATGACGGAGAAGGACGCGGTGAAATGCACCGAGTTCGTCGACCCCTCGCACTACAGCGTGCCGGTGCGCGCGGAGTTGACCGAGGCCTTCTGGATTTCGCTGCTGGATCGGCTGGAAGGCCGCTCCCAGACGGCAGGAGCGGCCCCGTGACTGGACCGCATACCCACGAGAAGGCCGGGGACGCGAGCGACTTCGTTGTCGTCATCCCGGCGCGTTTCGACGCCTCGCGCCTGCCGGGCAAGCCGCTGCGCCTGCTCGCGGGCGAACCCCTCGTGCTGCACGTGGCGCGTCGAGCCCTGGATGCCGGCGCGCGCGAAGTGTGGGTCGCCACCGACGACGACCGCGTGGCCGGCGCGCTGGAAGGCGCGGGCGTGCGGGTGGCGATGACCTCGCGCGACCACGCCTCCGGCACCGACCGTCTCGCCGAATGCGCGACGCATGCGGGCTGGAGCGATACGACGGTGGTGGTCAACCTGCAGGGCGACGAGCCGTTCGCGCCGGCCACGGGCATCCGGCGTGTGGCCTCGTTGCTGGTCGCATCCGGTGCGGACATGGCGACGCTGTGTGCGCCGTTCGAGGATGTGGAGACGCTGTTTGATCCCAATGCCGTCAAGGTGGTCGCCGACCAGGCCGGCGACGCGCTGTACTTCAGCCGTGCGCCTCTGCCGTGGCCGCGCGACGCCTTCCAGGCCGATCGCACGCGCCTGCCACCCGGCGGGCACTGGCGGCGGCACATCGGGATCTATGCCTACCGCTGCGGATTCCTGAAGCAGTTTGCGGCGTTGCCGCCGGGCCGGCTCGAGCAGATCGAATCGCTGGAACAGCTGCGGGCCCTTGAGGCCGGCTACCGCATTGCGGTGGCCGACACGCCGGCACCGTTCCCGCCCGGCGTCGATACCCCCGATGACCTGGCGCGGGCCGAGGCCCGGCTGGCGGGGCAGGGCTGAGGCATGCGGCTGCTGGTCGTGTGTCTCGGCAACATCTGCCGGTCGCCGACGGCCGAAGGCCTGATCCGGCATCGCCTGGAAGGGGCGTCCCTGGCTGACCGGGTCACGATCGATTCGGCGGGTACCGGCGACTGGCATGTCGGACAGGCACCGGATCGCCGCAGCATCGCGTGTGCATCGGGCCATGGCATCGATCTTTCGGGATTGCGTGCACGCCAGATCGAGCCGTCCGATTTCCATGCGTTCGATTGGCTGCTGTGCGCCGACAGCGCCAACCTGCGCGATGTGCGACGACTGACGCCGCCGGGTGCGCCTGCGCAGACTGCGCTGCTGCTGGAGTGGGCCGGCCTCGAGCAGCGTGAAGTGCCGGATCCCTACACCGGCGATGCCCAGCAGTTCGAGCGCGTATGGGCGCTGCTGGAGCGTGCCGCCGATGGCGTCGTGGCGCGGATGGCGCGCGAGTTGGGCGACGGGCGCTGAGCGTGTTGGCGGTGTCGCATCAGGCATCAGCGGACCGTGCGCAGTGGCCGCCTCTCGGCCCGGGCGTGGTACGCGCCCGGGCGGCCCCTTGCCCTCGCGCATAATCGGCCCCATCCCCTCGCCGATGCCGCCGTACTTGATCGCGCCTTCCGTTCCAGCCCCACATTGCCATCTGCACGCCGTTGCGTATCGGCGCGCAGTGGAGGCGTGCGCGTGAGCCGCGCCAAGCCGGCCGAGGCCTTCGACGGCAAGGCGTTCGCCAAGCGCCTGAGCACGGCGCCGGGCGTGTACCGGATGATCGCTGCCGACGAGGGCGTGCTGTATGTCGGCAAGGCGAGCGCGCTGAAGAACCGTGTCGCCAGCTACTTCAACGCCACCGCCAAGTCCGCCCGCATCGCCTCGATGCTGCGCCAGGTCGCGCGCATGGAGGTTACGGTCACGCGGACCGAGGCCGAGGCGCTGATCCTCGAGAACCAGCTGATCAAGTCGCTCAAGCCGCGCTACAACGTGCTGCTGCGCGACGACAAGAGCTATCCCTACGTGCTGATGACGCAGGAGCCGTGGCCGCGAATCGCCATGCACCGCGGGCCGCGCTCGACCCCGGGTCGCTATTTCGGTCCGTATGCGAGCGTCGGCGCGGTGCGCGAAACGCTCAACCTGATCCACAAGCTGTTCAAGCTGCGCAGTTGCGAAGACAGCGTGTTCCGCAACCGGTCGCGGCCCTGCCTGCAGCACCAGATCGGTCGCTGCAGCGCGCCGTGCGTCGGGCTGGTGCCGGCACGCGAGTACGCCGAGGCGGTGCGCCGTTCCACCCTGCTGCTGGACGGCAAGAGCGATGAGCTGACGCGCGAGCTCGGTTCGGCGATGGAGGCGGCCAGCGCGCGCCTTGACTTCGAGCAGGCCGCGCGCCTGCGCGACCTCGTGGCGTCGATCCGCACGCTGCAGGCGCGCCAGTACGTGGATGGCCGGGCGGCCGACCTGGACGTGCTTGCGGTGGCAATGCAGGACGCGGCGGCCTGCGTGGTCCTGCTGTCGTTCCGCGACGGCCGCAATCTCGGCACGCGCGCGTTCTTCCCGCGCACCAATGGCGTCGACAACCCGGAAGAGGTGCTGGCCGCGTTCGTGTCGCAGTACTACGGCGAGCAGGTGCCGCCGCGCGAGATCGTGCTGGACCGCGACATCCCCGACCGCGAGCTGATCGAGCACGCGTTGTCGGCCGCGGGTGACCACAAGGTGCAGATCCGCTGCAACGTGCGCAGCGAGCGCGCCGGCTATGTCGACATGGCGCGTCGCAATGCCGAGCTGGCACTGGCCAACGAACGCACCAGCCACGCCGCGCAGCGCGGCCGCGCCGAGGCGCTGCGCGACCTGCTGGGCCTGGCGGATGTCGCCGGGCGCATCGAGTGTTTCGACATCAGCCATACGATGGGCGAGGCGACCGTGGCCTCGTGCGTGGTGTTCGATGCCGAGGGCCCGACGCGCGGCCAGTACCGGCGTTACAACATCACGGGCATCGAGCCGGGCGATGACTACGCGGCCATGCACCAGGCGCTGCGGCGCCGGTTCGCACGGGCCATGGAGGAGCGCGCCGCGCTGCAGGACGGGGCCACTGGTCCCGCTTCCGGGGAGGCGAAGCCGCGCAAGCACCCACGCGCATCCGCCGCGCCGGGCGTCCTGCCGGACGTCCTGTTGATCGATGGCGGGGCAGGGCAGGTCGCCCAGGCGCGCGCGGTCCTGGACGAACTGGAGGTGCCAGGCGTGGTCCTGGTGGGCGTGGCCAAGGGCCCGGCGCGCCGCCCCGGTGACGAGGAACTGCTGCTTCCCGACGGCCGCTCGGTGCGGCCGGGCGCGCAGTCGCCTGCGTTGCAGCTGATCCAGCAGGTGCGTGACGAAGCCCACCGGTTCGCCATCACCGGCCACCGCGGAAAGCGCCAGAAGGTGCGCAGCAGCAGCCGACTGGAGGACATCCCGGGGATCGGGCCACGCCGCCGAGCCAGCCTGCTGCGCCATTTTGGTGGCCTCGGTGGACTCAAGGCCGCCGGCGTGGAGGAAATATCGCGCGTGGAGGGCGTCAATGCCGCCCTGGCCGAGCGCATCTATGCCACCCTTCATGGCCTGGACGCCCCCACCACCGGCGGCGCCACCGCCGTACGCACGGAGCGATGATGAAGTTGACGGTCCCCACCATGCTGACCCTGCTGCGGATCGTGCTGATCCCCGTGCTGGTGCTGGTGTTCTATCTGCCGTTCCGCTGGACCAATTTCCTGGCCGCGGCGATCTTCGCCTTTGCCTCGATCACCGACTGGCTGGATGGCTGGATCGCGCGCCGCTACGACCAGTACTCGGCGTTCGGTGCGTTCCTGGACCCGGTGGCCGACAAGCTGATGGTGGCCACGGCATTGTTCCTGATCGTGCAGGCGCATCCCACGCCCTGGATGGCGCTGTGGGCGGCGGTGATCGTGGGACGCGAGATCGCGGTGTCGGCGCTGCGCGAGTGGATGGCCGAGCTGGGCCAGCGTGCGAAGGTGTCGGTCGCCACGGTCGGCAAGATCAAGACGGTGGTGCAGATGGTGGCGCTGATCTGCCTCCTGTACGCGCTGCGTCCGGACCGTCCGGTGTACGTGGACCCGTGGATGGGCGATGCGGTGTTCGTGATCGGGGACTGGCTGCTGGCGGCGGCGGCGCTGCTGACACTGTGGTCCGGCTTCGAGTACCTGCGCGCGGCGTGGCCGACTTTGCTGCGGGAAGAAAAAAGGTAGTTGACACAATCGCCGCCATGCCTAAAATGGCGGCTCCTCAGCGGGAATAGCTCAGTTGGTAGAGCACGACCTTGCCAAGGTCGGGGTCGCGAGTTCGAGTCTCGTTTCCCGCTCCAGTTTCTCCGGCGATCCAGTCCACCGGGTCGCCTGCCAAGACCCCGTTCGCGGGGTTTTGTCTTTTCAGGCTGCCGCACTTGACGTCGTGCGCGGTATGCTTGGATCCAGTCACCGGCCGGGTGGCAGAGTGGTTATGCAGCGGACTGCAAATCCGCGTACGCCGGTTCAATTCCGACCTCGGCCTCCAGTTTCAGGGCTCCGCTCCGGCGGAGCCTTTTTTTTTGCGCGCGTCCTGATGGTCCTACCGGCGAATGCAGTACCGGCAAAAGCGCGGCGACCTTCGAGGTAGCGCGTAACGTGACGGCCCGCTTCGGGTGCGGTGCAAGGAGGAGCGCGACTCGAGGCGCCCGCGGTACGGATAGCGCGTTTGCTGACGTCGCTAGGCTCACCTCGCGATGGTGAGGCGGCAAAAAAAAGGCCCCGGCTGTCAACGCCGGGGCCTTTGCTACTTCGGCTTGTTGCGCTACAGGTGCCTTACGCCGCCTTCTTGGACGCCAGCTGGCGCAGCACGTAGTGCAGGATGCCGCCGTGGCGGAAGTATTCGACTTCCTTCGGCGTCAGCAGCAGCACCTTGACCTCGAACGTCTTCTCGCTGCCATCGCTCCGACGCGCGGTGACGGTGGCGCGCTTGGACGCACCGTCCTGCAGGCCGGTGATCTCGATCGTCTCAGAGCCGTCCAGGCCGAGCGACCTGACGCTGTCCCCGTCCTTGAACTGCAGGGGCAGCACGCCCATGCCGACCAGGTTGGAGCGGTGGATGCGCTCGAAGCTCTCGGCCACGACTGCCTTGATGCCCAGCAGGTTGGTGCCCTTGGCCGCCCAGTCGCGCGAGGAGCCGGTGCCGTACTCCTTGCCGGCGAACACTACCAGCGGCACGCCCGCGGCCTTGTACTTCATGGCCGCGTCGTAGATCGGCATCTTCTCGCCGGTCGCGCCCGCGCCGTAGTACAGCGTGTTGCCGCCTTCCTCGCCGCCCAGCATCAGGTTCTTGATGCGGATGTTGGCAAAGGTGCCGCGGACCATGACGTCGTCGTTGCCGCGACGGCTGCCGTAGCTGTTGAAGTCGGCCGGCTGCACGCCGCGCGACTGCAGGAACTGGCCTGCCGGGCTGTCCTTCTTGATGTTGCCCGCCGGCGAGATGTGGTCGGTGGTGATCGAGTCGCCGAACAGGCCCATGACGCGCGCGCCGTGGATGTCATCGATGGAGCCGACCTCCATCGTCATGCCCTCGAAGTAGGGCGGGTTCTTGATGTAGGTCGAGCTGCCCTGCCACTCGAACGACTCGCCTTCCGGCGAGGCGATCTGGTTCCAGCGGCTGTCGCCCTTGAACACGTCGGCGTAGTTCTGCGCGAACAGCTCCGGCCCCACGGTCGCAGCGATCAGGTCGCCGATCTCCTTGTTGGTCGGCCAGATGTCGCGCAGGTACACGTCGTTGCCGTCCTTGTCGTGGCCGATCGGCTGGGTGGTCAGGTCGATGTCGACCGTGCCGGCGATGGCGTAGGCGACCACCAGCGGCGGCGAGGCCAGGTAGTTCATCTTCACTTCCGAGTGCACGCGGCCCTCGAAGTTGCGGTTGCCCGACAGCACCGACGCCACGACCAGGTCGTTCTGCGCGATGCCGGCAGACACTTCCTGCGGCAGCGGGCCGGAGTTACCGATGCAGGTGGTGCAGCCGTAGCCGACCACGTAGAAGCCCAGCTGCTCCAGGTCATCGAGCAGGCCGGCCTTCTTCAGGTAGTCGGTGACCACCAGCGAACCCGGCCCGAGCGAGGTCTTGACCCACGGCTTGGACTTGAGGCCCAGGCGCGCGGCATTGCGCGCGAGCAGGCCGGCGCCCAGCATCACCGCCGGGTTGGAGGTGTTGGTGCAGGAGGTGATCGCGGCGATGACCACCGAGCCGTCGCGCAGCTCGGCTTCCTCGTCGCGGATGGTGATCTTCGACACCGGGCGTGCGGCCAGGTGGTGCGCCTGCGGCTGGTTGCCGCCTTCTTCCTTGAAGTCGGTGATGCGTTCGTAGTCCACCTTGCGGTTGGCCGTCAGGCCCTCGAGGCTGGCCTCGAAGTTCTGCTTCATCTTCTCCAGCAGCACGCGGTCCTGCGGGCGCTTGGGGCCGGCCAGCGACGGCTTGACCTCGGCGAGGTCGAGTTCCAGCGTCGCCGAGTAGTGCGCGTCGGCCTGACCCGCCTCGTGCCACAGGCCCTGCGCCTTGGCATAGGCCTCCACCAGCGCGATCTGCTCCTCGCTGCGGCCAGACAGGCGCAGGTAATTGATGGCCTCGGCGTCGATCGGGAAGATGCCGCAGGTCGCGCCGTACTCGGGGGCCATGTTGGCGATGGTCGCGCGGTCGGCCAGCGGCAGCGCGGCCAGGCCCTCGCCGAAGAACTCGACGAACTTACCCACCACGCCCAGCGAACGCAGCATCTGGGTGACGGTCAGCACCAGGTCGGTGGCGGTGGCGCCCTCGGGCAGCTTGCCGGTCAAGCGGAAGCCCACGACCTGCGGGATCAGCATGGAGGAAGGCTGGCCCAGCATCGCGGCCTCGGCCTCGATGCCACCCACGCCCCAGCCCAGCACGCCGATGCCGTTGATCATCGTGGTGTGGCTGTCGGTGCCGAAGACGGTGTCCGGGAACGCCAGCAGCTCGCCGTCGACCTCGCGGTCGCAGACCACGCGGGCCAGGTTCTCCAGGTTCACCTGGTGGACGATGCCGGTGTTGGGCGGCACGACCTTGAAGTTCTCGAACGCTTTCTGGCCCCAGCGCAGGAAGCTGTAGCGCTCCATGTTGCGCTCGAACTCGATCTTGCCATTGAGGTCGAGCGCGTCGGCGCGGCCGAACACGTCGACCTGCACGGAGTGGTCGATGACCAGCTCGGACGGGATCTGCGGGTTGATCTGGCTGGCCTTGCCGCCCAGCTTGCCGACCGCATCGCGCATCGCGGCCAGGTCGACCACGCACGGCACGCCGGTGAAGTCCTGCAGCACCACGCGCGCAGGCATGAAAGCGATCTCGGTCTCGGGCTCGGCCTTGCAGTCCCACTGCGCGACCGCCTCGATGTGCTCCTTGCCGACCGTGATGCCGCCGTCTTCGTGGCGCAGCAGGTTCTCGAGCAGGATCTTCATCGAGTAGGGCAGCTTGCCCAGGTCGAAGCGCTCGCCCAGCTTGGGCAGGCTGAAGTAGGTGTAGGACTTGCCGTTGACGTCGAGTTGCGCGCGGGTGGCGAAGGAGTCTGCCATTGGGGGCTCCGTGGCTGCAGCGAAAGGGAGGCGGGACGCGCGCCGGTCCGGCGTGCGCGGAAACACCGCGGTAAAGCCCCGTGATTATGCCGCAAACGGCGCGCTACTGCCCGGATCGGGCCCGTTACTTTCGTCCGATCGACGTGCCGCGACGGCCGTGTGCGTCAGCCGCCCAGGTGCGCGCGAACCGCCGCCAGCAACTGGGCCCGGCGCAAGACCAGGTCCCAGAGGCTGCCGCCGAGTTGGCGCCAGAGCACCGCTGAACGCATGGCGCCCAGCAGGACCGCGCGGACCTCGGCCACCACTTGGGGCTGGCCGAGGTAATGGGGATTGCCTTGGACCAGCACGCGCGGCCGCAGGTGGCTGAGCGTTTCCGAGTAGAGCCGGCCCAGCGCCGCCAGTACGTCGGGATGGGTGCTGCCCTCGGTACGGGCCGTAACGGCCTGGGCCAGGATGCCGGCATGGACGCGCTCGACCATGTCGCCGTCGAGCACGAAGCGGCGCTCCAGCTGCATGACGGCCAGCGCAAGGCGCGGCAGTTGCTCGTCGGCCGAACGGCTTTCGAAGTAGTCGCGTAGCAGCACCAGGCCCGGGCGAACGCCGCGAACACCGCCGTAGACCTCTTCGGTGGATGCCGCGTCCACCTGGAAGATCGACTCCAGCACCGGATTGACCGCCGCCGACTCCGCCTGCCCGGTATCGGCGATGCGGCGCACCTGCGCCAACGCCTGTACGAGACCCGCAAGGGCCAGCACGCGGTCGGACATGGGATTGAAGCGGGTCTGGTTCATGCTGCGGGAGCATCCTTGGGATCGGGTGGTGCACGGGTTTCAAGGGGCGCGTCGGTGGTCGCGATGACAGCGCCGCCGAGGCACACGTCGCCGTCGTACAGCACCAGCGACTGGCCCGGCGTGACAGCACGCTGGGGCGCGTGGAAGCGCACGTGCAGGGTGCCATTGTCGCGCACCTGCACAAGGCAGGCCTGCGCTTCCTGCCGGTAGCGCGTCTGGGCCATGCACTCGAAGTCGCCAGCAGGGGGCGTGCCCGCCACCCAGTGCATGGCTTCGGTGTCCAGCAGGGTCGACATCATCCAAGGGCTGTCGATGCCCTGGTCGACGTACAGCACGTTGCGCTGGACGTCCTTGCCGACCACGTACCACGGCGCCTGCGCGAACCCGCGAACGCCGCCGATGTTCAGCCCTTCACGCTGGCCCAGCGTGAAATAGAAGACGCCGGGGTGCTGGCCGATCTCACGGCCGTCCGGCGTGCGGATCGGGCCCGGGCGCGCCGGCAGGTAGCGGCCGAGGAACGCCCGGAAATCGCGCTCGCCGATGAAGCAGATGCCGGTGGAGTCCTTCTTGGCCGCGGTGGGGAGGGCGGCGCTCGCGGCCAGGGCGCGGACGTCGGACTTGAGCATGTCACCCAGCGGAAACCGCGTCGCCGCCAGCTGCGTTTGGCCGAGCTGGTGGAGGAAGTAGCTCTGGTCCTTGCCGCGGTCGGCCGCGCGCAGCAGTTGCAGCCGGCCCGCGTCGTCGAGCGCGATGCGCGCGTAGTGGCCGGTGGCGATGAACTGTGCGCCCAGGTCGCGGGCGGCATCCAGGAAGTGCTTGAACTTCACCTCGCGGTTGCAGAGGACGTCGGGGTTTGGGGTGCGTCCGGCGGCGTATTCGGCAAGAAAGTGCTCGAACACACCCGCCCAGTACTCGGACGAAAAATCGCGGAAATGGATCGGGATGCCCAGCCGCCCGCAGACGGCCACGGCATCGCGGCGATCATCTTCGGCACGGCAATCGCCGCTGCCGTCGTCCGCCCAGTTCTGCATGAAGAGGCCGGCGATCGGTTCGCCCGACTCGCGCAGGCGCAAGGCCGCCACCGAGGAATCCACGCCCCCGGACATGCCAACGATGGTCCTTGCCGCGGCCACCCCGGCGTCAGGCCAGGTGCTGGAGCAGGTCCAGCGGGCGCCGGCGACCGGCCAGGAAGTCGGCGGCCGCGCGCCACACCAGAGGGCTGCGATGCCGCCCGGACTGCGCCTGGAGCTCGGCCGGTGTCAGCCAGAGCGCCTGGACGATGCCTTCGTCGAGCGTGCGGTCGGGGTGGTGGCGGACCGGTTCGGCCGCGAAGGCGAACCGCAGGTAGTGGCGGCCGGCGCTGCCATCGGCGCCGTCGGGTGCCTTCCACTGGTAGGCACCGACGAAACCGGTCAGGCGCACTTCCCAGCCGGTTTCCTCCAGGGTCTCGCGGCAGGCGGCGTCCTGCAGGCTTTCGTCCGGCTCCAGGTGGCCGGCCGGCTGGTTGAGCACCCGCTGGCCGCCGACGGTCTCCTCGACCATCAGCAGCCGCCCGTCGAGCACCACCACCGTGGCGACGGTGACGTCCGGTTGCCAGAAGCGGCCTTGCCGATAGCTCACGTCAGAACGCGTCCTGGCCGCCGGTAAGCTCGGCCTCCATCGCGTCGGCGACGTGGACGGCGTAGGTGATGGCGGCATCGAGCTCGGCCCCGGTCGCGCCGGCGGCCACCTTTACCACCAGCACGGCCATGTCGTCCTGCCGCACCCATGCACCGAGCTTGCCGGTGTGGCTGGCCTGCAGCAGGCGGTTGGCCACGTCGACCGGGAACGCATCGCCTTCGGTGCGGTAGGCGGGCGACCACACCTCCCGAACCTGCAGCGCCCCGTATTCCTCGGTACCGGAGATGACGTAGGCCAGCTGGCTGCGGCCTTCCTCCAGGTCGAACAGCAATTTGAAGTCGCCATCGGCGTCGACCTCGAAGCCGTAGTCCAGCGCTTCGAGCTGCGCACGCACAAGCGGGTCGGCCTCTGGAGCGGCGGCTTCGTCTTCCTGGGCGGCGGCGGGCAGGACCAGGGCCAGCAGGAGCGAGAACAGCAGGGCGGTGGGTCGCATGGGAATCCAGGTGCCGGCGGAGACTGCATTCTGACGCCCGGCGCCGGGAAGCGTCCACGGGGTGCGCATCGGTACGAACGCTTCATAGCGGCCGCCTATAATCGCGCCATGCCCAAACACACCGAACACGACCACCAGCACGGCGTGCTGGTCGAGACCGGAAAGCCGGAAGTCGCCCGCCCCCCGCTGTACTCGGTCCTGCTGCTCAACGACGACTACACGCCCATGGATTTCGTGGTCGAGGTGCTGATGCGTTTCTTCCCGATGAGCGCCGAGAAGGCTACCCAGATCATGCTCCACGTCCACACCCGCGGCCGTGGCGTGTGCGGGGTCTTCACCCGCGAGGTCGCAGAGTCGAAGGTGGCGCAGGTGAACGAATACTCAAGGCTCAACCAGCACCCCTTGCTTTGTACGATGGAAAAGGCCTGATAGTGGGCTGCAACACGTCTCACCAATGAGAGGCCCGGCTTTCCGGAACCCACGGTAAGCAGGCGGGTCCAACGCGGTGCGGGGCCGCATGGAAAAGGCGGTGCGTGTCCCCATCTAGGACGGCAGACGCTTTTGGAGGCTCCCTCCCCATGTTCAGCAAGGATCTCGAGTACAGCATCGGCCAGTGCTACAAGCGCGCCCGCGAGGCGCGCCACGAGTACATGACGGTCGAGCACCTGGCGCTTGCACTGCTCGACAACCCCTCGGCCGAGGCGGTGCTCAAGGCGTGCGGCGCGGACTTCAACCGCCTGCGCGGCGACCTGGAGCAGGCCATCGCCACTTCGGTGTCGGTGCTGCCCGACGACATCGACCGCGACACCCAGCCGACGCTCGGCTTCCAGCGGGTGCTGCAGCGCGCCGTCTACCACGTGCAATCCTCCGGCAAGAAGGAGGTCACCGGCGCCAACGTGCTGGTGGCGATCTTCGGCGAGAAGGACTCCCACGCCGTCTACTACCTCAACCAGCAGGACATCGTCCGGCTGGACGTCGTGAACTACCTGTCGCATGGCATAGCCAAGCATGGCGGCAGCGACCCGGTGCACGACGAAGGCGAGGCCAAGGCGGCCGAAGGCGGGGAAGGCGAGGGCAAGGCCGACCCGCTGGACGAGTTCGCCATCAACCTCAACCAGCTCGCGCGTGACGGCAAAATCGACCCGCTGGTGGGGCGTGCCGACGAGGTCGAGCGGACCATCCAGGTGCTTTGCCGCCGCCGCAAGAACAACCCGCTGTACGTGGGCGAGGCCGGCGTGGGCAAGACCGCGATCGCCGAGGGCCTGGCCAAGCGCATCATCGACGGCGACGTGCCGGAGGTGCTCAGCGAAGCCACGATCTACGCGCTCGACCTGGGTGCGCTGGTGGCGGGCACCAAGTACCGGGGCGATTTCGAGAAGCGCCTGAAGGCGGTGCTGGCGCAGCTCAAGAAGATCCCGGAAGCCGTGCTGTTCATCGACGAGATCCACACCATCATCGGCGCCGGCTCGGCGTCGGGCGGGACGATGGACGCCAGCAACCTGATCAAGCCGGCGCTGTCGTCGGGCGAACTTCGCTGCATCGGCTCGACCACGTTCCAGGAATACCGCGGCATCTTCGAGAAGGACCGGGCCCTGGCGCGGCGCTTCCAGAAGATCGACATCGTCGAACCAACCGTGGGCGAAGCGTTCGAGATCCTGCAGGGCCTCAAGGCCAAGTACGAGGCGCACCACGGCGTCACCTACGGGGACGACGCCCTGCAGGCGGCGGTCGACCTGTCGGTCAAGCACATCGGCGATCGGCTGCTGCCGGACAAGGCGATCGACGTCATCGACGAGGCCGGCGCTCGCCAGCGCCTGCTGCCGCTGGAGACGCGCAAGTCGAACATCGATGTCGAGGAGATCGAGACCATCGTCGCCAAGATGGCGCGTATCCCCGCCAAGCAGGTCTCGGCGACAGACAAGGACGTGCTCCGGAACCTGGAGCGCAACCTCAAGATGGTGATCTTCGGGCAGGACCCGGCGATCGACTCGCTGACCGCGGCCATCAAGCTGGCGCGCTCCGGCCTGGGCAACCCCGACAAGCCCATCGGCAACTTCCTGTTCGCCGGCCCGACGGGCGTGGGCAAGACCGAGGTGACCAAGCAGCTCGCGCTGCAGCTGGGCATCGAGCTGGTGCGCTTCGACATGTCCGAGTACATGGAGCCGCATTCGGTCAGTCGACTGATCGGCGCCCCCCCGGGCTACGTCGGGTTCGACCAGGGCGGCTTGCTCACCGAGAAGATCGTCAAGACGCCGCATTGCGTACTGCTGCTGGACGAGGTGGAGAAGGCCCACCCGGACATCTTCAACATCCTGTTGCAGGTGATGGACCGCGGGGCGCTGACGGACACCAACGGCCGCGAGGCGAACTTCAAGAACGTCATCATCGTCATGACCACCAATGCCGGTGCGGCGCAGGCGGCACGGCGGTCGATCGGCTTCACCAAGCAGGACCACGCGACCGACGCCATGGAAGTGATCCGCAAGAGCTTCAGTCCGGAGTTCCGCAACCGGCTGGACGCGGTGGTGCAGTTCCAGCCACTGGGCTTCGACCACATCCTGAGGGTGGTGGACAAGTTCCTGATCGAACTGGAAAGCCAGCTGCACGAGAAGCACGTGACGTTGACTGCCACGCCTACCTC
>MIDV01000129.1:20020-20969 GCA_001830245.1 Lysobacterales bacterium RIFOXYA1_FULL_69_10
CAGCACGGCTTCGACCCGCTGATGGGCGCGCGCCCGATGGCGCGCCTGATCCAGGACAAGGTGAAGCGGCCGCTCGCCGACGAACTGCTGTTCGGCAAGCTGGTCGGGGGCGGGCGGGTCAGCATCGACGTGCGCGACGGCGAACTGGTGGTCGATGCGCAGGCCGAACCGGAGCGCCTGTTGCCGGCGACCGTGTAGGTCACTGCCGGGATTGATGGCAGGCAAGAAGAAAAGGCGGCCCACGGGCCGCCTTTTCCAGTATCGGTTCCGGCGATCGATCCCCGCTTCAACGCCGCGCGCGTTGCTTGCGCTTGGCGAACTCTTCGGCGGAAATCGTTTCGACGACACTGACGTCGCACGTCGAGGTTTTCGTGCGCACCTTGGTGCCGACAGGGCACAGCCGGTCGGCCTGGCCGTCGGCGCTGATCTGGATGGTCGGTGTCATCGCCACCGAATCGCAGCTGCGGGCGAAACCGAGGCGGTAATGCGACTGTCCGTCGCGGAGGAAGATCTGGCTGCCGCCGCCGGCACGGATGATCTCCTGGCCGCCTCCCAGTTCGACACAATCGGCGACGGGTTCGCCGGCCACGGCGAAGAAGGGAGAGAGGCCCAAAGCCAGCAGGGCGGTCATGCAGAGATGGCGAGGTTTCATGGCAGTCATGGATGGAGGCAGCCCGTATCGGCCGGGGCCCATCCTAGGGATCAGGCTTCCGACGCGAACCTGCCCAAAGTCGCCATGACCACCGGCCCAATGACGAAGGTCATTGATGGCCGAGCGCCCTAACAAAGAAAGCGGCCCATGGCCGCCTTCCGATCGTTGCTTGAAGAAGCTTACTTCATGCGATAGGTGATACGACCCTTGGTGAGGTCGTAGGGGGTCATTTCGACCTTCACCTTGTCGCCGGTCAGGATGCGGATGTAGTTCTTGCGCATGCGGCCGGAAATGTGG
>MIDV01000130.1:0-721 GCA_001830245.1 Lysobacterales bacterium RIFOXYA1_FULL_69_10
GCATGGGGCCCGCTGGGCCATCGCCTGGTGGCGCTGCTGGCGTGGGACGAGCTGACGCCGCAGGCGCGCCGCCAGGCCGAGGTCCTGCTGCAGGGCGAGCCGGATCCGACCCTGGCCGGCATCGCCAGTTGGGCCGACGACCTTCGCAAGAACGATCCCGTGCTCGGCAGGACGTCCGCACGCTGGCACTTCGTCAATATCGGCGAACACGACTGCGCCTACGAACAGGTCCGCGACTGCCCGGGCGGCAACTGCGTGGTCGAGGCGATCCGCGCACAGGCGGCGATCCTGGCGGATCGGACGCGTACGCATGCCGAGCGGCTGCAGGCGCTGAAGTTCGTCGTGCACTTCGTCGGGGACGTGCACCAGCCGCTGCATGCCGGCTACGCCCACGACAAGGGCGGCAACGACGTGCAGGTCAACTTCGACGGCCGCGGCACCAACCTGCACACGCTGTGGGACAGCCGCATGCTGCTGTCCACCGGCCGCAGCGAAGCCGATCATCTGCAACGCCTGCGTGCGCTGCCCCGCCCGGCGCTGGGCGCCAACGCGCTGCCGCCACCGGCGGCCGACTGGGCCGAACACTCATGCCGTGTGGCGACCGGGCCAGGCGTGTATCCGAGCCGCGCCAAGCTGGACCCGCGCTACGTGGACCAGCACCTGCCCATCGTGGAGCGCCAGCTGCGTGCCGGCGGCACCGCCCTGGCCGCCGTGCTGAACC
>MIDV01000130.1:790-1131 GCA_001830245.1 Lysobacterales bacterium RIFOXYA1_FULL_69_10
GCCGGCCGCACAGCTCGATTCCTACATCGCCGGCCTGATCCTGCTGGCCGCCGCGCCGTGCACGGCGATGGTGTTCGTGTGGAGCAACCTGTGCAACGGCGAGCCGGCGTTCACGCTGAGCCAGGTCGCCTTGAACGACGCCATCATGGTGGTGGCGTTCGCGCCGATCGTGGCGCTGCTGCTGGGCATCTCATCGATCACGGTGCCGTGGAACACGCTGCTGCTGTCGGTGCTGCTGTACATCGTGGTGCCGGTGGTGCTCAGCGTGCTGCTGCGGCGCCGGGTGCTTGCCGGCGGTGGCGAGGCGCGGTTGCAGAGGCTGCTGCAGCGGCTGGGGCCGG
>MIDV01000130.1:1201-8845 GCA_001830245.1 Lysobacterales bacterium RIFOXYA1_FULL_69_10
CGGCTTCCTGCGCGACCCGGAGACCGGCGACCTGCTGAACTCGCCGTTCCTGCGCGGCATCGTGGCGCTGATCTTCCTCTACGGCGTCGTCGCGGGCGTGGCATACGGCATCGGCGCGGGCACCATCAAGAGCGACGAGGACGTCATCAAGGGCATGGGCCAGAGCATGAGCACGCTCGGCATCTACCTGGTGCTGACGTTCTTCGCCGCGCAGTTCGTGGCGTTCTTCAACTGGACCCAGCTGGGCCTGATCTTCGCGGTCAACGGCGCGGGACTGCTGACGCAGCTGCAGCTGCCGGGCATCGTGCTGTTTGCCGGTTTCATCGTGCTGACGGCGACGGCCAACCTGTTCATGGGCTCGGCCTCGGCCAAGTGGGCGCTGATGGCGCCGGTGTTCATCCCGATGTTCATGCTGCTGGGCTACTCGCCGGAGCTGACCCAGATCGGCTACCGCATCGGCGACTCGGTGACCAACATCATCTCGCCGATGATGAGCTACTTCGCCCTGATCATCGCGTTCCTGCAGCGCTACGAACCCAAGGCCGGCATTGGCACCGTGATCGCGGTGATGCTGCCGTACTCGATGGTGTTCCTGGTCGGCTGGACGGTGCTGTTCGCGGTCTGGATGGCGATGGGCTGGCCGATCGGGCCGGGCGCGCCGCTGGACTACATCCCGGCGGCCTGACGCCGCCGGCATTCACGGGGAGGGTGGGGGCATGACGATCGAACTGCAGATGCTGGCGTGGGCGGTGGTGCTGGGGCTGGTGCACCTGCTGCTGGACGGGGCGCTCAAGACCCGTCAGCGTGGGTTGAAATGGAATGTAGGTGCGCGAGATGCGGACGTGCCGCCGTTGACCGGCGTGGCGGCCCGCGTGAACCGCGCATGGGGCAACTTCCTCGAAACGTTCCCGTTCTTCGCCGCCGCGATGCTGGCGGTGGAGGCCGCGGGTCGCGGTAGCGCGGACACGGCACTGGGCGCGCAACTCTATTTCTGGGCGCGCGTTGCCTACATCCCGCTGTATGCGGCCGGCGTGCCCTACGTGCGCTCGCTGGTCTGGGCGGTGTCGCTGTGGGGCATCCTCAAGCTGGTGTTCGCGCTGTTCTGAGCTGCGGGGCGTTGCCGCGACAGCGGAAAGTCCCGGAAGACATCGAACGCCACTCGTCATGTCCGCGAAGGCGGGGCCGTTGCGAACCCTATGCCGTCATTCCCGTGAAGGCGGGAATCCATGGGCGCATAGCCGTTGAAAACAACGTCGCTGGAGGTTCGGCTCCGCCGAAGTAAAGCGCGAGCCCGCCTTTGCGGGTACGAGCGAAAGCAGATCGTTCGAGGCGCCCGGTGGTTACGCCGCCACCGGGTCATCGAACACGGGTGGCGGTAACCGCGCCTCGCACAGTGCGCGCTTGCAGGCGGGTTTAAGCCGCTTGATCGTATGTTCGGCGCGGCTGGCGGTCGAGCGGTCCGGGTAGGGGAAGCTCGCCAGCACCTTCACCGGCGGGTTCGCGCGCGTGTATCGGGCGCCCTTGCCGGACGCGTGCTGCGCGTAACGGCGCGCGACATCCACCGCGATGCCGGTGTAGAGACTGCCGTCGCGGCATTCCAGCAGGTAGACGTACCAGGGGCGCATTGCCGCAGCTTAGCGAGCGCGCTGAGTGGCCGCGAGTCGCGGGATCGGAGGCCGCATGCACAGGCTTCCTGAACAGCGAAACGTGAACCGCGTTCATGCCATACGCATGCGCACGTGATTGTGGTCGCCACCCGCGCCCCACACAATGCGGTTCAACCTGGAGAAACGCCCATCGTGAGCGCCGTCATCGAACCGCAGCCGTCCACCAACCTGCGCAAGCTGTGCGCGCAGTTCGCCAAGCCCCACCTCGGCCGCGCGGTCTGGCAGCTGGTGAATACGCTGGTGCCGTTCGCCGTGCTGTGGGCGTTGATGGCGTGGAGCGTGGTCGGGCAGTGGGGCTATGGCTGGACGCTGCTGATGGCGATTCCCGCGGCGGGCCTGTACGTACGCACCTTCATCATCCAGCACGACTGCGGCCACGGGTCGTTCTTCGCCAGCCAGCGCGCCAACGACACCGTCGGCCGGTGCCTGGGGCTGGTGACGCTGTTCCCCTACGGCTACTGGAAGAAGACCCACGCCGTGCACCACGGCACCTCGGGCAACCTCGACCGCCGCGAGATGGGTGACATCGAGACCCTGACCGTGGCCGAGTACCAGGCGCTGTCCCCGTTCCGCCGCTTCTGCTACCGCTTCTACCGCAGCACGCCGGTGCTGCTGGGCATCGGCCCGGCATACCAGTTCGTGATCAAGCACCGCTTCCCGTTCGACCTGCCGTTCTCGTGGAAGAAGGAATGGGCCAGCGTGCTGCTCAACAACGCCATGCTGTTGCTGGTCGGCGGCGCGATGGGCTTCGCGATCGGCTGGTCGACGGTGCTGCTGGTCCACCTGCCCATCGTGCTGATCGCCGGCGCGGCCGGGGTGTGGCTGTTCTACGTGCAGCACACGTTCGAGGACGCGTACTGGACGCGCGGGCAGCAGTGGGACTCGCACGCCGCCGCCATCGCCGGCAGCTCCTTCTACGACCTGCCGCGCGTGGTGCACTGGTTCACCGGCAACATCGGCTACCACCACATCCACCACCTCGCCAGCCGCATCCCCAACTACCGCCTGCGCGAGTGCCACGAGTCCAGCCCGCTGCTGCAGGCCGCGCCGCGGCTGACGCTGTGGAGCAGCCTCAAGAGCGCGCGGCTGAAGCTGTGGTGCGAGCAGAGCAACCGCATGGTGGGGTACCCGCGCCGTCAGCGCTGACCCTCGCGTCACGGGGCGGCCGCGCCGGCCGCCCGGGCGCCATGTCGTCCGGCAGCGAGCCGGCGATGCTGCGATCATGGCGCATGACCGACGCCACCGATTCGCCCCTTTTCTCGACCCTTGCGCTGTCCCCGGCCCTGCTGCAGGGCGTCGACGCGCTCGGCTATGCATCGATGACGCCGGTGCAGGCACAGGCCCTGCCGGCCATCCTCGAGGGCCGTGACCTCATCGCCCAGGCCCCGACCGGCAGCGGCAAGACCGCGGCCTTCGGGTTGGGGCTGCTGCACCGCATCGACCCCGCCCGCATCCAGACCCAGGCCGTGGTGCTGTGCCCCACGCGCGAGCTGGCCGACCAGGTCGGTAAGCAGCTGCGCCGGCTCGCGGTAGGCATTCCCAACCTGAAGCTGTCGATCCTCTGCGGCGGCATGCCGCTCGGCCCGCAACTGGCCTCGCTCGAACACGACCCGCATGTCGTGGTCGGCACCCCGGGGCGCATCCAGGAGCTGCTGCGCAAGAAGGCGCTGCACCTGCGCGGCGTGCAGGTGCTGGTGCTGGACGAAGCCGACCGCATGCTCGACATGGGCTTCGAGGAGGCGATGCGCGAGATCGTCGGCAAGACCCCGAAGGAACGGCAGGGCCTGCTGTTCTCGGCGACGTTCCCCGACGCGATCCGCGGCATGGCGCAGGACATGCTGCGCGAGCCGGTGGAGGTCACCGTCGGCGCCGGTGAGGAGCCGCCGCGGATCCGGCAGGTGTTCATCGAATCCGACCCCGCGCGCAAGGCGCCGCTGCTGGCGACGTTGCTGCTTGAGCACCGCCCCGAATCCTGCGTGGTGTTCTGCAACATGCGGCGCGACGTCGACGAGGTCGCCGGCTCGCTGCAGCATTACGGCTTCACCGCGTTGGCGCTGCACGGCGACATGGAGCAGCGCGACCGCGACGAGGTGCTGGTGCGCTTCGTCAACCGCAGCTGCAGCGTGCTGGTCGCCAGCGACGTGGCCGCGCGCGGCCTGGATGTCGAGGACCTGGCGATGGTGGTGAACTTCGACGTGCCCAGCGACGCCGACACCTACGTGCACCGCATCGGCCGCACCGGGCGTGCGGGCAAGGGCGGCCTGGCGGTGACGCTGGTCGGGCCGCGCGAAGGCGTGCGGGTTGCCGCAATCGAAGCGCGTACCGGCGAGCCGGCGCGTTGGGAGCGGATGCAGCCGATCAATGGCAAGCCCGGCCACGTGCCCCCGGCCGCGATGACGACGCTGCGCATCGACGCCGGCCGCACCGACAAGCTGCGCCCCGGCGATATCGTCGGGGCGCTGACCGGCGAGGCGGGGCTGAAGGCCGATGCCATCGGCAAGATCGACGTGTTCCCGACGCGCTCCTACGTCGCCGTCGCGCGCAAGGAAGCGGCACACGCGCTGGCGCGATTGCGCGAAGGGCGCATCAAGGGCAAGCGGTTCCGGATCAACAAACTCTAGCGGGAGGTGGCGGCCGGCCGTCGGCCGCGGTCGTCAACGGTTGCGCAACCGGAGTTCGCGCAGCGCCGCGGCGAAGTTGGCCAGCAGCGCCCAGGCCAGCGTCACCAGTACCACGACGACGATCGCCAGGCTCAGGACCAGCCACGCCGTGCCGCGCCCACCGGTGAAGTTGAGCGCGAGGTTGCCGGCGAGCGCAATGGACAGCGGCAGCCACGCAACGGCCGCGAGCAACGACAGCTTCGCGGCCGTCCGCAGCCGCGTGTGCGGCGGGACGAGCGCAACCGCAGCGCCGGCGGTTGCGCAGAGCACCAGCGCGGTGAGCAGGTTGCCCAGCGGCAGGCCGCCCGGCAGCGGGGTTTCAAGGTGCGCCACTCCGGTAACCATCGGCAGCGCACATGCGGCGGCCGCGAGCAGCAGCGCGGCGGCGACGATGCGGCTCACCGTGCGGCCTGCGCGTCGCATGCGTCAGCGCGCGTTGGCGCTGAAGCGTCCCGGGCCGAGCAGCGCGATGGCCACCGCCGACACCAGGAACATCGCCTGCAGCTCCAGCGCCCAGCCGCCCTGGCGGTTGAACGCGGCCACCTCGCCCATGTGCACCAGCGCGATCGCCACCGCCATGTTGATCGCGACCAGCAGGCCGCCGAGGCGCGCGTGGAAGCCGATGATGAGCATGAGCGGCGCGATCACCTCGCCGACCAGCACGCCGTAGGCCAGCACGCCCGGCAGCCCCTGCGCCTCCACCAGCCGCTCGATCCCGCCCATGCCGCCGCGCAGCTTGGCGATGCCGTGCAGCAGTACCAGCACGCCCAGGGTCACGCGGAGGAAGAGCTTGGCGAGGTCGTGCTGGGTGGCGGGGTTCATGCGCGCGTCGGGTCGTGGAAAGGGCCGCCAGCATAGCGATGCCGATGCGTCGCAGGAACTGCGACCGCGGCCGGTAGCATCGGCGGCTCCACTCCAACAGGACGTCCCGCCATGCTCGCGTACGTGACCCTCGGCACCCGTGACCTCGACCGCGCCGCCGCCTTCTACGACGCGCTGCTGCCGCTGATCGGCGGCAAGCGGATGATGGAAGAGCCGGACTACTACATCGCCTGGAGCGACGGCTCGTCCAACGCTGGGCTGGGCATCACCTATCCCTTCGACAAGGCGCAGGCGACGGTCGGCAACGGCACCATGGTCGCGCTGCAGGCGCCCAGCCCGGAGGTGGTCGATGCGGTGCACGCACGCGCGCTGGAACTGGGCGGCACCGACGAGGGCGCACCCGGCGAGCGCTGGCCCGGGTTCTATGCGGGCTACTTCCGGGACCTGGACGGCAACAAGCTCAACGTGTGCTGGATCGGGTAGGCCCCCGACTCCGGCGGCGTGCTCGACCCGCCGTCGACGCGACCCGCGCCACCCTGTCGGACTCGACCACGGCAAGGGCCGCCCATGAAGAAAAAGGCACTTCGATTCGGCAAGGGCTTCCGCGTCGCCTTTGATGTGCGGCGCGCGCAGGCGGCGGAAATGGTGCTGGCGCCCGGCGACAGCGAGGGCGGCCCCGACAACCGCCATCGCGGTGCGGACCAGTGGCTGTACGTGGTTTCCGGCACCGGCGCGGCCATCGTGGACGGGCGTCGTGTACCGCTGAAGGCCGGCGTGCTGCTGGTGATCGAGAAGGGCGAGCGCCACGAGGTGCGCAACACCGGCCGCACCCTGCTCAAGACACTCAACTTCTATTACCCGCCCGCGTTCGACGCCGACGGCAACCCCATGGGTCCCGGGCGGAAACGCTGAGCCTCAGTCGACGATGCCCTTCGCCTCGGACGTGCCAAGCACCTCCGGGTGCTGCACCGGTGCCGGACGACCCAGCAGGGGGTGCACGATGACGGCGGCCAGGATGATCACCACGCCCAGGTAGAACATCGGCGTCAGCTCGTGCTGCTCGCCCAGCAACAGGATCGCCAGCACGATGGCGTAGACGGGCTCGAGGTTGACGGCCAGTTGCGCGGAGAACGCACTCATGTGGCGCAGCGCCATCAGCGACAGCGCGAACGGCAGCAGCGTGCAGCCCAGTGCCAGCACCAGCAGCCAGCCCAGGTCGTGCGCGCTGGGCAGCACCATCAGCGGGCCGGCGAAGGCCGGGAACAGCAGCGGCATCAGCGGCGCGAGCGCGGTGAGTGCCAGCGTGCCGGCGCCCAGCTCCAGCCCGGTGATCGTCAACGGGTCGCCGGCGTCGCCCACGCTGTCGACCAGCCGCTTGTTGAGCGACCCGAACAGCGCCACGAACAGCGCCGACAGTGCGCCAACCACCACGCCGATGCGCATGCTGTCGGGGATCCCGCCCACCACCAGCGCCACGCCCGGCAGCACCGCGATGCCCAGCGCGAGGTCGCGCGGCGAGAACGGACGGCGCGCCAGCTTCGGCTCCACCATCGCGGTAAACACCGTGGCCAGCGCGATGCACGTGGCCGCCACCGATGCGTTGGCCAGCTTGATCGCGCCATAGAACGTCAGCCAGTGCAGCGCCACCAGCACGCCGATGCCCGCATAGGCGGCCATCAGCTTCGGCGACATCGCCCGCAGGCTGCGCCAGACACGCGGCACCAGTGCGAGTGCCAGCGCCACGATGCCCATACGCCACCACACCAGCGGCAACGCCGGCAGCGTGATCACCTTGCCGATGATGGCCGTGAAGCCCCACAACAGGACGCAGAAGTGGATCTGGAGGTGGGCCTTGCGGGCGGGGGTCATGGGCATGGTGGAAAGTGTGGCAGAGCGGGTGGGGGCGCGGTTGTCCGGAGCAGCCCGGAACGGCGTACGTCGGGATCGGAGTCTTGATCGTCATCCCCGCGGAGGCGGGGATCCAGAGGCGTTGCCTTTCTGGCGAGCGCCAAGTCACTGGGTTCCCGCGTTCGCGGGAATGACGCCTTGGAAGGTGACGGCAACCGGTGCGGGTTACGACCTACTCCACCTGCGCCAGCAGCCAGTCGACGAACGTGCGCGCCGCGCTGCGCAGCGGGCGGTGCGCGGGGTACACGACGTAATAGCTCCAGCGCGTGGCGACGGCGGGGCCGGGCAGGCGGACCAGGCGGCCGGCGTCGAGGTAGGGCGCGGCGACACGGCCGCGCGCCAGCGCCACGCCCAGGCCGAACGAGGCGGCGTTGAGCGCGTCGGTGGCGTCGCTGAAGACGAAGCGCTCGTCGAACTTGGCGCCGTGCACGCCGGCCTGGCGGAACCAGTCGTGCCAGCCCTGGCGCGACAGGTCGGCGATCAGCGGCAGTGCCAGCACGTCGGCCGGCGCGGTGACCGCGTCCAGACCGGGCATGTCAGGCGCGGCCACCGGGAACAGCGTGTCGTCCATCAGCCGATGGGCCGTC
>MIDV01000130.1:8851-20745 GCA_001830245.1 Lysobacterales bacterium RIFOXYA1_FULL_69_10
GGCCAGTGGCCGGGGCCGTGGCGGATGCCCAGGTCGGGCCCGCCGTCGTCGAAGCGGGCCAGCGAGACCTCGGTGTCGAGGGTCAGGTGGATGTCCGGGTGCGCCGCCGCGAACGTCGGCAGGCGTGGCACCAGCCACGTGTAGGTCAGCGAGTGCAGGGTGGTGACGCGCACGCGCCGGTCGTCGTCGCGGCCGGCCTTGAGTCCGCCGAGCACGCCGTCCAGGTCGGTCAGCGCGTCGCTGGCGGCATCGGCCAGTTGGCGGCCTTCGGCGGTCAGCGACACACCGCGCGCATGGCGCTGGAACAGCGCGACCCCGAGCCGGTCCTCCAGCTTGCGCACGTGGTGGCTGACGGCGCTGGCGGTGAGGTGCAGCTCCTCCGCGGCGTGGGCGAAATTCTGGTGGCGGGCGGCGGATTCGAACGCCGCCAGCGCGGGCAGCCAGTCGGAACGCAGGGCCATGGCAAGTCTCAAGCAGGATTTGTGTCTGACCCTGAAAGTATGCGCTTGTGGTCGCCCATGCCGCACGGACAATGGTCGCCAGTCACGAATGGGGCTTGTGCCAGATGCGTACCGCGGAATCCATCCTCCCCCAGGTCCCGCTGGATGCGTCCGGCACCGGCACCTGGCGCACCCCGGTCGAGCTGGGCCTGCTCGGCGCGATCTGGGGCGCGTCCTTCCTCTTCATGCGCGTGGCCGCCGACGACTTCGGCGCCGCGCCGCTGGTCGAGATGCGGCTCGGGCTGGGCGCACTGGTGCTGCTACCGTTCCTGTGGCGCGCGCGGGCGTCGTTCCCGGCGCGGATCTGGCCGAAGCTGGTGCTGATCGGCGCGATCAACTCGGCCGTGCCGTTCCTGCTGTTCGCGTGGGCGGCGCAGCGTGCGCCGGCCGGTGTCGGCGCGATCACCAACGCGATGACGGTGCTGTTCACCGCGTTGATCGGGTTCCTGTTCTTCGGCGAGAAGATCGGCACGCGCCGGTCGGTCGCGCTGCTCGCCGGTTTCGTCGGCGTGGTGGTGCTGGCCAGCGGGCGCACCGCGGGCGCCAGCATCGGCTGGGCCGTGGTGGCCGGTTCCAGCGCGGCGTTCCTCTACGGCATAGGCGTCAACCTGGTCCGCCGCCAGCTGACCGGGCTGCCGCCTGCGGCGGTCGCGGCCGCCACCCTGGGCACGTCGGCACTGCTGGTGCTGCCGTTCGCCATCGCGCAGTGGCCCACGCAGCCGGTGCCGGTCGAATCGTGGATCTCGGCGGCGATGCTGGGCGTGCTCTGCACCGGCATCGCGTTCGTGATGTTCTACCGGTTGATCCAGCGCATCGGCCCGAGCCGCACCGCGACGGTGACCTACCTGGTGCCGCTGTTCGGGGTCGCCTGGGCGTGGTGGCTGCTCGACGAACCGCTCACGCTCACCATGGGTATTGCAGGCGCGTTGATCCTCGGCAGCGTGGCCTTCAGCCAGCGCGCCGCGCGTTGACCACACCCCGGCGCGACAACCCGCCGCTTCTGTAGGAGCGGCTTGAGCCGCGATCCCGACGCAGTAGCCGGGGCAGGTGAGTGCAGCCGGTTGGGTGGCCGAGCGCCTCTCTCTTGTAGGAGCGACGTAAGTCGGGACCGGCACAGGCTTGCGCCGCATCCGTGGCCCAGGTCGCGACTTACGTCGCTCCTACAGGGAACTGCGATGGCGATTCGCGGCTGAAGCCGCTCCTACAGGGGGCGGGAATCGGATGTCGGCTCCATGCGGCGCGAATGCGAACGCGCCAGCGAGCCGCCGGTCACGCCCCAGGCGACTGCGATCCCGGCGCCGATCAGCATCGCGGCCATTGGCGTGCTGGCCACCGCATCGATGCCGGCCTTCACCCACGCACTGACGGCATCGGCGCCGCGGTAGACCACGGTGTCGTTGAAGTTCTTGGCCTTGTACTTGGCTTCCGGCGCGACCACGGTGTAGAGCATCTCGCGCCCCGGCCGCACGAAGGCGTACTCGCCCGCGCGGCGCACCACCATCACCACGGCCAGCACCGCGAACAGCGGCGCGAACGCCAGCCACAGGAAGCCCGCGGCGGTCACCAGCGGCACGCCGACCAGCAGCACGCCGACACCCAACGTGCGCGCCAGCCGGCCGGTGATGAACAGCTGCGACAGGATCGCGAGGCTCTGCACGATGAAGTCGATGGTGCCGAACACCCGCGTCTGGTCGGCCGGGTCGGGGTAGGTCGCCTCCACCAGGCGCGCCTGTTCGAAGTAGAGGAACGTGCTGACGCTGGCCAGCAACAGCACGAACACCGCGATGCCCATCAGGTACGGCGAGCGCAGCACCTCGGTGGCGCCGGCGAACGGACTGCCGCCCAGCTTCTGCTGCCGTTGCGCGCGCTCACCCTCCGACAGCGGCCGCGCATCGCGCCAGTGCTGCACGCGCCGCGCCGCCAGTGCCGACGCCAGCAGGAAGACCGCGGCCAGCAGGACCAGCCCGCCGTGGCCCAGCGGGACGACCAGCGCGATCCCCAGCAGTGGCCCCGTCAGGCCGCCCAGGCTGGCGCCCCCGGCCATCAGCGCGAACAGGCGCTTGGCCTGCGACACGCTGAAGACATCGACCAGCACGCTCCACGCCACGGATATCGCGATCAGGTTGAACACCGACAGCCAGATGTAGAACGTGCGCGCCAGCCACACGTTGTCCGGCTGCAGCCACAGGCCCACGCCGAAGGCCAGCAGGTTGCTGGCGAAGAAGCCGTACACCCAGTACAGGATGCGGCGGCGCTGCACGCGGCCTGCGATCCAGCCGAACAGGGGCATCGCCGCCAGCGTCGCGACGAACGTGCCGGTGAACAGCCATTGCAGGTTGTCCACGCCGCCGGCGATGCCCATCGTTTCGCGAACGGGACGCAGTATGAAATAGCCGGCGAACAGCAGGAAGAACATCGCGAAGCCGGCCAGCACCGCACCGGCCTCGTCGGGCTCGACATCGAACAGCCGGCACACCCAGCGTCGCAGCACTCCCGTGGTCCCGGCCATCATGCCGCGCCGGTCAGGCGAACATCGCCGTCAGTTCGTCCTGCTGCGCCTGGCTGAGCAGCGCCCCGACCCCGCCCTTGAGGTTGTCGGCCTGGCGGTGCGGCTTGCCGGTGGCGGGGATCACCGCGGTGACCGCGGGATGGCTGATCGCGAACTTCAGGAACATCTGCGCCCACGAGTCCACGCCGACGTCGGCGGCCCAACCCGGCAGCGGCCTGTCGGCGACCTGCGCGAACAGCTTGCCGTCGTTGAAGGCGCGGTTGACCAGCACCGCGATGCCCAGCTCCTGCGCGACCGGGAACACAGTGCGCGCGGCGGCCGGTGCGCCGACGGCGTAGTTGATCTGCACGAAGTCCGGCTTCTCGCGGCGCATGAGGTCCGCGAGCTCCTCGTGTGCGTTGTCGACGAAATGGGTCAGGCCGACGTACTTCGTCAGTCCCTGCTCCTTCAGCTCGCGCGCGTAGGGCAACTGGATCTCCCACGCACGCAGGTTGTGGACCTGCAGCAGCTCGACCTTGTCGGTCTTCAGCCGCCGCAGCGATTCGGCCCATTGCGCCTCGGCCGACGCGCGGTCATCGGCGGCGATCTTGGTGGCGAGGAAGCACTTGTCGCGATGCCCGCCTTCGGCCAGCAGCTCGCCCAGCACCGTGTCAGCGTTGCCGTAGTTGGGCGAGGTGTCGATCAGGGTGCCGCCCCCGTCGAAGAACGTCTGTAGGACCTGCTTGAGCGCGTCGTACTCGGCCGAGCCCGGCTCGACCTGGAAGCTGCCGGAGGTGCCCATGCCGATGGCGGGTATGGATTCGCCTGTGGCGGGGATGGTGCGGGTGATCAGCGGGCCGGCCTGCGCGGCTGGCGCGGGCGGCGTGGCAGGCGGTGCAGCGGCCGGTGCCGCCGACGCAGGCCGGTCCTGGCTGCAGGCGGCCAGCGGCGCCAGCGCGAAGCCGGCGGCGGCGAGTGAGGCGGTGGTCAGGAAATCCCGGCGGCTGCTCATGGCGTGCATTCCTCGCATCAGGGAAGCTCTGGACAGTTGCGCACCCTTGCCCGGACCTTCGTTAGGTGGACAGCCCCGGCAGGGTGGCCGGCACCACGGGCGGGTGGCATGTGCCGGAAGGCCCACCCGGACTGGTTTCGATCTGCCGTGCTGACCGGTTCATTCCGCGCCCAGCCGTGCCAGCAATGCCATCGCCGCAGCCGGATTGCGGTGCTTGGCGGCGCTGATGAAGAAGATGAACACGTCGCGCTGCTGCTTGGGCGCATTCGAAGCCAGTACGGGCAGATCGGCCGGCGTGCCGCCCCGTGCCCAGGTGCGCGCGCGGCCGGCCCACGCGTCCAGCTCGTCGTCGGGGTAACCCGTGTCGACCGCATCGCGCGAGCGCATCAGCCGCGCATAGACGAAGTCGGCGGTGACGTCGGCCAGGTTCGGGTGCTCGGGCGAGTCGGTGCAGACGATCGCCATGCCGTGGCGGCGCGCGAGTTCCACAAAGGCGACATCCACGATTTCCGGGTCCCGTATGTCCAGTACGTGCCGGAGCCTGTGGTCGCCGACGGTTTTCGGCAGCGCGGCGACGAACGCTTCAAGGGTGTCGTGTCGAAGCCCCGGGCCGCCCTCGAACTGCCAAAGGATCGGGCCGAGCCGGTCACCCAGTTCGACGATGCCCTCGATGAAGCCCTCGACTTGCCCGCCCACCTTCGACAGGTCGCGCGCCTTGACGATCCGCATGGGTGCCTTGGCGCTGAACACGAAGCCGTCGGGCACCTCGTCGCGCCACCGCGCGTAGGTCGCGCGCGACTGGCTGCGATAGTAGGTGCCGTTGATCTCGATCGCGTTGAGGTGGCGGCTGGCGTATTCCAGTTCGCGGCGCTGAACGAGCCCCTTCGGGTAGAACGCGCCGTCGCGCCACGGCGCATACGTCCACCCGCCGATGCCGACGCGGATTGTCCCGGACTGTTCGCCGGCACTCACTCCTTGTCGGCCCCATCGCCCAGGGGCGGAGCCCACGGGTCGTACGTGCCGAACCACCACAGGTGCCCTTCGATGTCGCGGCACGCGTAGCCGCGCCCGCCGTAATCCTGGTCGGCGATGTCGAGCACGATCTCCGCGCCGGCGGCCTTGGCGGTGGCGTAGTGCGCGTCGGCGTCGTCGACCACCACGCAGCACGCCTGCGTGGCACGGCCGCCCACCTCGTCGGGCTGGGCCGAGAACCGGCCCCAGTCGCTGGCCGTGTCGGCCGAGCCGAGCATGATCATGCCGGTGCCGTGCACCAGCTGGGCGTGGTGCACCACGTCCTCGTCGGCGTACACCGCATGGCGGCGGAAGCCGAACGCGTTGCACAGCCAGTCGATGGCGACATGCGTGTCGCGGTAGCGCAGGGTCGGGATCACGGTGCTGCCGGTGGGCGTGGCCATGGAGGGCTCCGGTGCGGACAGGGCGGCAGGATAGCGCCGGCGGGTTAAGCGACCGTGGCGTTAACCTGCGGTCCCCACTCCAGGAGCGATGCCATGCCCACGTACCGGGGACGCTGCCACTGCGGCGGAATCGCGTTCGAAGTCGACGGCGAGATCGACCAGGCCATCGACTGCAACTGCTCGATGTGCAGCAAGCGCGGCGGGCTGCTGTGGTTCGCGCCGCGCGAGTCGTTGCGGCTGTCGACGCCGGAGGCCGGCTTGGCGACCTACCGCTTCAACACCATGAAGATCGCCCACCACTTCTGCCCGACCTGCGGCATCGCGCCGTTCGGCGAAGGCGTCGGCCCCGACGGGGCGTCGATGGCCGCGGTCAACGTGCGCTGCCTGGAGGGCGTGGACCTGGCGGGCTTGAAGATCATGCAGGTGGACGGCAGCAGGTTCTGACCCCGGACGCCGCTTGCCCTTGTAGGAGCGGCTTCAGCCGCGACCGCCATCGCACACGCGTCGCGTTCAAATCGTAACCTTTGTAGGAGCGACGTAAGTCGCGACCGCGGAACATGCATGCGTCGCAACCAGAGTCAGGTCGCGACTTACGTCGCTCCTACACGGCCCGTACTTCGATCGCGGCTGAAGCCGCTCCTACAAGAGCCCGCGGTGGCTGAGGGTGGCCGGGGACGAGTTTTCTTGCGACCCCGCGCAAGCCTGGTAGGCGCGGTCTTTGTCCTTCTGTAGGAGCGGCTTCAGCCGCGACCGCGATCACGCACGTCGCGCGGTTCAACCGGAACCTTTGTAGGAGCGACGTCAGTCGCGACCGCGAGACCCGCAGGCGTCGCAACCCGAGTCAGGTCGCGACTGACGTCGCTCCTGCATGGGCCCGTACTTCGATCGCGACTGAAGCCGCTCCTACAGAAGGGCCGCGGGCGTGCGGTTGCACGCCCGCGGCCGTGGCTCACTGGATCGGTTCGTCCAGCATCAGCTGGCGCACGTAGCGCACCGGCGGGGCGCCGTGGGACAGCACGGCGTCGTGGTAGGCCTTGAGATTGAACGCTTCGCCGTCGCGGGCTTCGACCGCCTTGCGCATGTCGAAGTGCTCCTGTGCACCGACGAAGTAGGTCGGCAGCTGCGCCGAGGTCAGCTGCGCGCGCACCCACTTGCCGGCGGCCTCGCGCTCCTGCTGGAAGGTCTGGTTGACCATCAGGTCCATCGCCTGCTCGCGCGTCCAGTTGTCGACGTGGATGCCCTGGTCGAGGATCGCGTTGGACACGCTGCGCAGGTAGAACTTCAGCTGCACCAGCCGGAACAGCGGGTCGTTGTCGTAGTAGCCCGCGTCCGCCATCACGTCCTCGGTGTACACCGCCCAGCCTTCGGCGAACGGGCCCGAGCGGAGCACCGCGCGCAGCGTCGAGGGGTGGTCGGCCGAATGCGCGCCTTCCAGGTAATGGCCCGGCATCGCCTCGTGGATCGACAGCAGGTGGATCATGCGCGTGTTGTATTCGCGCAGGAACGAGTCGACCTGATCGTCGGTCCAGTCGTCCGGGATCGGCGAGACCGCGTAGAAGGTGTCCAGCCCCTTGTCGAGCGGGCCGGGCGAGTCGCAGTACGCCACCGCCACGCCCTGCTGGAACTCCGGCATCAGGATGATTTTCACCGGGTCGTCGGGCACCGTGACCAGGTCCTTCTCGCGCACGAAGTCGGTGGCGACCCTGGTGGTTTCCGTTGCCAGCTCGACCACGTCCTCGCGCGCGGGGCGGTCGGCGTAGGCCAGCTCGAGCGCGGCCTCGATCGCGCGCTGCTGCTGGTCATCGTCCGGCGTATCGGGCAGCTCCGGTGCGTCCTCGCGGTCGGCCAGCACGGTGCGGGCGATGCCGTACATCTCCTCGCGCACGCGCTCGATTTCGGCGGTGGCGCGCTGCTTGATCTCCTCGCGCGACAGCGAGGCGTTGAGCGCGAACTGCAGCTTCTGGTCGTACAGCGCCTGGCCGATGCGGAACTCGCCGTTGGCATTGGGCACCAGCGTGTCGTCCAGCCATGCCTGCTGCTCGGCCACGGCCTCGCGCAGGGTGGCGACGGCGGCGTCCAGGCGTTCGCGGTCGGCGCCCTGCAGCTGGTCGGCCGCCGGCATCACCAGCTGGTCGATCAGGCTGAGCACGCCGGCGTTCTGCCTGGCGACGGTCTCGGCATGGATCTTCGGCACGCGCGCGGGGTCGATGTTCTCGCGCATCTGCGCGAAGACCTGCGGGATCTTCTCCATGCGCGCGGCCGCCGACTTCAGGCGCTCGGGCATCGGCGCGAACTCGCGAGCCATCAGGTTGTAGATCGCGCCGCCGGCCAGGCCGGTGTATGCCTGCGGGTCCCACGCCCAGGACTGCAGCGTCTCGGCGTTCCAGATCTCGCCGCGCAGCTGGTTGCGCAGGATGGCGGCGTCGACCTGGTTCTCGCGCGACAGCGTGGCCACGTCGATGGCCTCGAGCTCAGCCAGCATCGTCTTGCTGAAGTCGAGCGCTTTCTGTCGCCCGGCGGCGCTCAGGTCGTCGACCTGGTCGTCGAAGCGGTGGTCGCCGATCTGCGTGGCCGCGACCGGGTTCAACGCCAGCCAGCCGTCCAGCCAGCGCTGGGCCAGTTCGGCGAAACGGGCATCGGCCTGGGCGTCGGATTTCGATTCGGGCTGCGAGGCGGTGGTGTCGGCCGGTGCCGGCGACTGCGGCTGGCAGGCAGACAGCGACAGCGTGGCGGTGAGCAGGGCGGCGGCGAGCAGGCTGGGGCGCATGGACGGTTCCCGGGTGGAGTGAGGCGGCCACGGCCGCTTGGGCGGTCGAGCATAGCGAGCGGGCAACGGTGGGCGTAAGTGGCCTATGGGTGCCGATTGCCCCTGCATCATTGAGCAAGGTGTCGGGCGTCCACAGCCGTCATTGCCACCTTCGCGGGAATGACGGCATTGGACGGGAATGACGACCCTTGTGGGTCACGGCCTAACCGCCCAGGCGATGCGGATGCGAGTAGACGTTCAGCGCCTCGCCTCGCGCAAAGGCCGCCAGCGTCAGGCCCGCGGCGTCCGCATTACGGATCGCCAGGTCGGTCGGGGCGGAGATCGCCACCACCAGGCCGATGCCGCAGGTGGCGGCTTTGTGCACCATCTCGTAGGACGCGCGCGAGGTGATGACGAGGAACCCAGTGGTGTTGTCGGTGCCCGCGCGGGCGAGCGCGCCGGCCAGCTTGTCCAGCGCGTTGTGGCGGCCGACGTCCTCGCGCACCACCAGCGTGCCCGTGCGTGGGTCGAAGAAGGCGGCGGCATGCACGCCACCGCTGGCGTCGTTGAGCGGTTGCCGCGAGGCCAGCAGGTCGAGCGCTGTCGCCACGTCGCGCCGGGTGATGCGGGCGGTCGCGCCGACCACGGGTGGTGGCCGCATCGCCGCTTCGATCGATTCGACCCCGCACAGCCCGCAACCGCTGCGGCCTGCCAACCCGCGCCGCCGCGCATCCAGCGCGTCGAACCGGGCCTGCGGAATGGCGCCGTGCAGCGCGATGCCGTCGGGGTGGTGAACGGTGTCGACCAGATTGAACTCGCTCGCGTTACCCACCACGCCCTCGCCCAGCGCGAAGCCGAGCGCGAAGTCGTCCAGGTCGGCGGGGGTGGCCATCATCACCGCGTGCGGCTGGCCGTTGTAGAGCAGCGCGATGGCGGTCTCGGCGATGACCGCGTCGGTGTCGGTGCGGGCGGGGGCGTCGCCGTCGAAGTGGAGGCGTTGGACCGGCGCGAGCGCGTGGCTCAGCGGTTCGCGCACAGGCGCTTGCCCTTCTCGGTCAGCCACAGCGTCAGGCGCTCGCCGTCGCGGCTGGTGGTCACCAGGTCCAGGCCGTCGAACCGCGAATCGTTGCCCAGCGCCGACAGCAGCCGCTGCAACTCGCTCAGGCCCATGTCCAGCTTGCGCGCGACGCGGTGGATCGACTGCCCGTCCTCCTCGGCCAGCAGGCGCAGCAGTCGCAGGCCGGGCTCGTCGGGCTTGCCGATGGAAGTCACGGTGGCGATCGGGGCATTGGTGCGGTCGGCTTCGCTCATGCGGGGCTCGGGCTGGGCTCGTACGGTTTCTAGGGGGCCGTGTGGCGCGACAGGCGCACCGGGATGGATTTGGATGTCGGGGTGCGGGCGCGTTCGGCGTGGCTGTCGAGCGGCACCAGCGGGTTGGTTTCGGGAAAGTAACTTGCCAGGCAGCCGCGGGGAAGGTCGTAGGCCACCAGCAAGAAGCCGTGCACCGTGCGCTCGCCGTCGTGCCAGACCGAAGTGATGTCCACGCGCTCGCCGTCGGCCAGCCCCAATGCCGCCAGGTCATCGGCGTTGGCGAAGCACACCCGGCGCTCGCCGTGCACGCCGCGGTAGCGGTCGTCCAGGCCGTAGACGGTGGTGTTGTACTGGTCGTGCGAGCGGATCGTGCTCAGCTGGAACGGCGCGGTACCTCCCGGGGTCCTCGCCCCGTTATCGGCGCCGGTTGCGACCGCTGAAGCGGGCCCGTCGACCAGCCGGTGCACGAAGAAGCCGGCACGCCCGGATGAGGTCGGAAACTCGCGGTGCCGCGCCGGATGCCGCAGGTGGAATCCGCCGGGCACGCGCACGCGCGCATTGAAATCGGCGAAACCCTCGACGACCCGGGCGATGCGCTCGCGGATGCGGTCGTAGTCCTCCACCAGCCAGCACCACGGCGTGCGGCTGCGGGGCAGGGTGGCCGCGGCCAGCCGGGCGACGATCGCCGGCTCGGACAGCAGCGCGTCGGAGGCGGGCGGGTTCATGCCGGCCGACAGGTGGACCATGCTCATCGAGTCCTCCACCGTCACCGCCTGCGGTCCGCCGGCCTGCAGGTCGATCTCGGTGCGGCCCAGGCACGGCAGGATCAACGCCTGGCGCCCGTGCACCAGGTGGCTGCGGTTGAGCTTGGTGCTGACGTGGACGGTGAGGTCGCAGCGGCGCAACGCGGCGTGGGTCTGCGCGGTGTCGGGCGTGGCGGCGGCGAAGTTGCCGCCCATGGCGAAGAACACCCGGGCGCGGCCGTCGCGCATGGCCTCGATCGCGGCGATGGTGTCGAACCCGTCCACGCGCGGCGGCGCGAATTCGAACACCTCGCCCAGCCGGTCCAGGAACGCCGCGTCGGGCTTCTCGTAGATGCCCATCGTGCGGTCACCCTGCACGTTGGAATGGCCGCGCACCGGGCACGGTCCCGCACCCGGGCGGCCGATGTTGCCGCGCAGCAGCAACAGGTTCATCAGCATCTGGATGGTGGCCACGCTGCGGCGGTGCTGGGTGATGCCCATGCCCCAGCAGATGATGGTCGCCGGGCTGTCGATATAGACTTGCGCGGCGCGTTCCAGCTGGTCGCGCGACAGGCCCGACTCGCGTTCCAGCTCGGCCCATTCGACGGTCCGCAGGTGCGCGGCAAGCGCGTCGAAGCCGGTCGTATGGGCGCTGATGAAACCTGCGTCGACCGCGTTGCGTTCCACCACCACCTTCGCCAGCGCGGTCGCCACCGCCAGGTCGCCACCGATGCGCGGCTGGAAGTAGTCCGACGCGATGCGCGTGCTGCTGCCCAGCAGTTCGGCCGGCACCTTGGGGTCGGCGAAGCGTTCCAGACCGCGCTCGCGCAGCGGGTTGAAGGCGAGGATCGGGCAGCCCCGCCGCGCGGCGCTGCGCAGCTCGGTGAGCATGCGCGGATGGTTGGTGCCGGGGTTCTGCCCGAACACGAAGATCGCGCCGGCCTGTTCGAAATCCTCCAGCGTCACCGAACCCTTGCCGCTGCCGATCTGCTCGCCCAGCGCGACGCCGGACGGCTCGTGGCACATGTTCGAGCAGTCCGGCAGGTTGTTGGTGCCGCACTCGCGCACGAACAGCTGGTACAGGAAGGCCGCTTCGTTGGAGGTGCGGCCGGAGGTGTAGAACACCGCCTCGTCAGGCGAGGCCAGCGCGTTGAGCGACGTCGCGATGCGCGCGAAGGCGCCGTCCCAGTCGATGGGGATGTAGCGGTCCGCCTCCGCGTCGTACGCCATCGGCTCGGTCAGCCGCCCCTGGCCCTCCAGCGCGTGGTCGTCCCACGTCGCCAACTCGGACACCGTGTGCGCGGCGAAGAAGTCGGCGGTGACCCGCTTGGACGTGGCCTCATTGGCGACGGCCTTGACGCCGTTCTCGCAGAACTCGAACGAGGAGTGGCCGTTGCGGTCCGGCCACGCGCAGCCCGGGCAGTCGAAGCCGCGGGGCTGGTTCGTGGCCAGCAGGGTCTGCGCTCCGCGCACGAGCACGTGCTGCTCGCGCAGGGCATGCCAGCTGCTCTTGAGCGCGTCGGCGCCGCCGGCCGGCTTGTCGTAACGCTCGACGTGCGGCGTGTCGCGGGGCTTGGACGGGACGTCGGGCATGGCGGGCCGGCGGTCGGAAGGCCCGGGCATCTTAGCCCCGCCCGGCGTCACGGCACGCCGTCAGTCCTCGTCTTCGTCGGACTCGA
>MIDV01000130.1:20807-26927 GCA_001830245.1 Lysobacterales bacterium RIFOXYA1_FULL_69_10
TGCCATCGATGCTGTTGAGCAGGTTGCCGATGGCGCGGGCCTGGTCGTCGTCGCCGGTGATGCGGATGCGGAGCTGGGGCATGTCGGGGCCTGTCGCGGTGGGGGACTGCAGGCTAGGCAGCGCGAGGCTAAAAACGCGTGATGGCGATGCACTGGATTGCCATCCGTGGAGTACCTTTGCGGCATGGAAATTACCGCCGATCCCGCCCCTGCGCCGCCCCGCGTGACCCTGCGCCCGCTGGAGCGCGGCGACCTGCATTTCGTCCACGTGCTCAACAACAACCGCAGCGTGATGGGCTACTGGTTCGAGGAGCCGTACGAGTCGTTCGTCGAACTCGAAGAGCTGTACCGCAAGCACATCCACGACCAGTCCGAGCGCCGGTTCATCGTCGAGGACGAGGCCGGCGAGCGGGTGGGGCTGGTGGAGCTGGTGGAGATCGACCACCTGCACCGGCGCGCGGAGTTCCTGGTGATGATCTCGCCGGAACACCAGGGCCGCGGCTTCGCTACCGCGGCCACCCAGCGTGCGATCAACTACGCGTTCCGCGTGCTCAACCTCTACAAGCTCTACCTGCTGGTGGATGTGGACAACGCCCGCGCGATCCGCATCTACGAGCGCGCCGGCTTCCAGCGCGAGGGCCTGCTGGTCGACGAGTACTTCAGCGACGGCCGCTACCGCAGCGTGATCCGGATGGCGCTGTTCCAGCACCAGACGCTGGGCAGCGACGAGGCACGGCGGGACGCGTAGGGCGGCGGTCCGCTTTTAGCGGTCCGGGGCCTGCCGGGCCGGAAACTCCGTGCCGTCATCCCGGCGAAAGCCGGATCCAGGAGGCTGTACCTCGTATCGGCCGGACGTGTCGAAGGCCCTCTTGCAGACGACGCCGCCCGAAGATGGATCCCGGCTTTCGCCGGGATGACGGGGCTGGGAATGGCGGGTCGACGTAGTGGCGACGCGATGGAGGGCGGGACGGTCAATCCGCGCTTTCGCCCTCGGCCACCTCACGCACCGGTACCGGCACGTTGCACAGGTCGATGTGGCCGGCAGGCGTCTTGTAGAACTCGTCCCGGCGGTTGCGGCGGGCCTCCACCAGTTCATCGAACAGTGGCGTGTCGGTGCGCATCACTTCCAGCGCGGTGCGGTCGGCTTCGGGCACCTCGGCGGCCAAGCGGATGGCCTTGATGGGGGTGCGTTCGGCCTCGGTCTCGTAGAAGCCCAGCGGGCCGGTGCCGCGCGGCAGCGCCGACAGCCGTTCGACGCCCTGCAGCACGCGCCCGACCAGCGTGATGTTGCGGTCCAGCTGGCGCGGCGACTGCCCCGTCACGACGTACAGCTCGGTGCCGTTGCTGGAGTCGGCCTCCATCCCGCGCCCGGCGCCGACCATGCCGTAGCAGTGCGCCAGCCACGAGGTGCCGGCGTCGGGATGGCGCGCGACCGGGAACCCGTCGACGAACCCGACCTGCGGCGCCCAGCCATCGGGGTCGGGCAGGCGGTGGAAGTCGAGTCCTTCGGCCTGGCGCACGAACTCGGCCGGCAGCTTTTCCCTGGCCTCGCCCAGCGGCTTGCGGTCGGCCTCGTCCTCGGCCGGATCGCCCCACTGCACGACGAAGTTGTCGTGCGAACGGTTGATGCTCATCCCGTCCCAGTAGTGGCCGCGTGCCAGCGCGCGGATGTTGGCGACGTGCTCGGGCGCGAAGTCCGGCGCCAGCTCGATCACCACGCGCCCGCTTTCCAGTTCGAGATACAGCGTGTCCTCGACTGCAGGCATGCGCCAATCGCCCGGTGCACTGGCCTTGATGATCTCGTCCATGCTGCGCGCCTGCACCGGCCGGGAGGAGGCCTCGGCGGTCGGCGACTGCGCGGCGGCCGGGGCGGCCGGGGCGGCAATGGCGAGCGCCACGGCAAGGGCGGTCAGGAGGGGGCGGCGGGCAAGGGCGGTCGGGATCGGCACGGGCGGTGGCTCCAGTCGAAGATCGTCCGATTCTGGCGCAGCGCGGCGCGCTTGTCCGGTCCGTCGCGTGGACCGCTGCGTCAGTGGACGTCAGGCACTACGCGCGCACCCCTGCCATCCCTCGCATTGTTCGGGATGGAACCTTGGCCGACAGCACGTGCGAGACGTCCGGCTCAGTCGTCCTTGTCCTTCCGCCCCGATCCGGACTTCTTCCCGCCGCCGTCCTGCTTGTTGACGGTCGCCCAGGCGATGCGCTCGGCATCTTCCTTGGACCGGCCTGATTCGCGTTCGCTCTCCTCGATGTGCTCGGCCTGCCGCTTCTGCTTGTCGGTGTAGCTGGATTTGTCACCGCGTGACATGGCGTGCTCCCGCGCCGCGAAGGAGGGCGGCGCGGGGCGATTGCATCGCGGCCCGGGTAAAGCGGCGGTCAAGCGCACGCGAAGCGTGACTAATGGCAGTCGCGGTATAGCGTACTCAACACTAGTGTGGAGTCCAAGTTACCGGAGTGGCACGTCGCCCGCCATGAACGAGCCCGACCCCCAACTGCGCAAGTTCCAGAAAGAACTCAGCGCCGGCACCGTATCGCTGGCGCTGCTGGCGGTCCTCGCCGCGGCGGGGGAGCCGATGTACGGGTACCAGATCGCCAAGCGGCTGGAGCGCGATGGCGAAGGCGTGCTGAGCGGCAAGCAGAGCGCGCTGTACCCGGTGCTGCGCAACCTGCAGGCGGCCGGGCTGCTGGACAGCCATGTCGAACCCTCCGTGTCCGGCCCGCCACGCCGCTACTACCGCATCACCGACGCCGGCCACCGCGCGCTGCGGGACTGGGCTGCCGCGTGGCGCGCCACCCGCGATTCCGTCGATTCCGTGCTGGAAGGACTTATCCCATGACACCGCTGCCCACGACCATCCCCCAGTACCTGGACCAGTTGCGCCGCGCCCTGGCCGGCGCCGATCCGGCGCTGGTGCAGGACGCGCTGTACGACGCCGAGGAGTACCTGCGCTCGGAGCTGGCCGAGCAGGCCGGCCGGTCCGAGGCCGAGGTGATCGCCTCGGTGGCGTCCAGCTACGGCGCGCCCGAGGAAGTCGCCGAGATCTACCGCGATACCGAAACCCGCGTGCAGACCGCGCTGCGCCCGCCGTCGGCGCCCCGTCGCCGCTCGCTGCTCGGCCGGTTCTTCGGCGTGGCCGTCGAGCCGCGCGCGTACGCCGCGCTGTTCTACATGCTGCTGTCGCTGGCGACCGGCATCTTCTATTTCACGTGGGTGGTAACCGGTGTTTCGCTATCGGCGGGCCTGGCGGTACTGATCATCGGCATCCCGTTCGCGGTGCTGTTCATCGGCTCGGTGCGGGTGCTGTCGCTGGTGGAGGGCCGCCTGGTGGAAGTGATGCTGGGCGAGCGCATGCCGCGACGACCCCTGTATGCCGAGCGTGGCAAGCCGTGGCTGGCGCGCATCGGCGAGATGTTCACCGACCCGCGCACGTGGGGCACGCTGCTGTACATGCTGGCGATGCTGCCGCTGGGCGTGGCCTACTTCACCGTGGCCACGACCCTGCTGGTCACCGCCGCGGTGCTTGTCGCGCTGCCGTTCCTGGTCCTGTTCGGGGAGGTCGAGACCTACGTCCACCTGGACGGGCCGTGGTGGCTGATCGACGAAGCCGGGCGCACCACGATGAACGGCTGGGAGCTGGCGCTGGCGTTCGTGGTCGGCGTGCTGCTGGTGTTCCTGACCCTGCACATCGCGCGCGGCATCGGCGTGTTGCACGGCCAACTGGCCAAGCACCTGCTGGTGAAGTCGGCGCAGCACGACTGACGCGGAGGTTGCAAGGTCGAGAAACACAACGGCCGGCCCTGCAGTGCGGGGCCGGCCGTAGTTCTGGGCGAAGTGCTGGACTCAGAAGTCGAAGATCTCGCCCAGCAGGCTCTTCTTCTTGCGGTACCTGTAATCGCCTTTGTGGTGGTTGCCCCGGTAGCCCGGGTGCGGCTGGTGGTGCGACGGGTGCGGGGCGTGCTGAACCGGCGGCGGTGCCTGCGCGGCTGGCGCCGGAGCAGGCGCGATGTCAGCCGACGAGCGCTCGATGATCTTGTCCAGCTCGCCGCGGTCCAGCCACACGCCGCGGCACTGGGGGCAGTAATCGATCTCGATGCCCTGGCGGTCGGTCATCGACAGCGGGACATCGCAGGCGGGGCACTTCATCGGGCGGCTCCAGTCGGGCGGAGCCGTTGATCTTGGGCCATGGCCCCGGCTTTCAACGGGCCCGGCGCTTCCTCGCCGCTTGCGGCGGCGATGCCGACGCCGGCCCGGCATATTGGGCGATGAAGTCGCGCACCTTCGGGTAGACCTGGGTGCGCCAGCGGCGGCCGCTGAAGATGCCGTAGTGGCCGGCGCCCTCGACTTCCAGGTGCTGCTGGTCGTCGGCCGGGATGCCCGTGCACAGGCGGTGCGCGGCGCGGGTCTGGCCCTGCCCCGAGATGTCATCGAGCTCGCCTTCGATGGTGAGCAGCGCGGTGCCGGTGATCTTCGAGGGGTCGACCGTCTCGCCGGCCACCTTCCACTCGCCGCGCGGCAGCAGGTGCTGCTGGAACACGACGCGGATGGTGTCGAGGTAGTACTCGGCCGGCATGTCCAGCACGGCGTTGTATTCGTCGTAGAAGCGGCGGTGCGACTCGGCGTCCTCGAGGTCGCCGGCGACCAGGTGCTGGTAGAAGTCCCAGTGCGACTGCGCGTGGCGCTCGGGGTTCATCGCCATGAAACCGCCGTGCTGCAGGAAGCCCGGGTACACGCGGCGCCCGCGGCCGGGGTAGTTGGCCGGCACCTGGTGGATCACGTTGTGCTCGAACCACCACAGCGGCCGGTGCACGGCCAAATCGTTGACCTGCGTGGGGCTTTCGCGGGTGTCGATCGGCCCGCCCATCATCACCAGCGAGCGCGGCGTGGCCTCGCCGCGCGCGGCCATCAGCGACACCGCCGCCAGCACGGGCACCGTCGGCTGGCACACGCTGATGACGTGCAGGTTCTCCGCGCCGATGGTGCGGATGAATTCCTCGATGTAGGCCACGTAGTCGTCGAGAGTGAACCCGCCCTCGCTGGCCGGGACCATGCGCGCGTCGATCCAGTCGGTGACGTACACCTTGTGGTCGCGCAGCAGCGTGCGCACGGTGTCGCGCAGCAGGGTGGCGTGGTGGCCCGACAGAGGCGCGACCACCAGCACCGGCGGGTCGTCCTTCAATTCGGCGATGTGGCCGGCATCGTCGGCATAGCGCTTGAAGCGCAGCAGCCGGCAGAACGGCTTGCGCAGCATCTCGCGCTCGATCACCGGATAGGTGCGGCCGTCGTGCTCCAGCGAGTGGATGCCGAACTCGGGTTTCTCGTAGTCCTTGCCGATCCGGTACAGCAGCTCGTAGCCGGCCGCCAGGCGGGTGGCGCCGGGCACGGTGGACAGCCAACTGCCGGGCGCGCCGAACATCTTGGAGCCGGCATCGGCCCAGTAGGTCATCGGCGCCATCCATGCGCGGCCAAGCTCATGCATCTGGTAAAGCAGCATCACGGGTCACCGGGTTGTTGTGGGCGGCGCGTGGAGCGCCATGCTGCGTTGCAGCATACCGCAGCGGGTGGGGCGGGACGTGAACCGGGGGCGGGACATTCCGGCTCTGGTGCACAGGCCCCCGGTAACAGACATCGAGGACGAACCGCTTCCCTGTAGGAGCGACGTAAGTCGCGATCGCCGCCTGCCGAAGCCACGGGTCGCGACTTACGTCGCTCCTACACGGGAAGTCTGGGTGTGCGGGGCGGTTCAGGTGCCCGGCACCTCGAGCGCCACGGCATCATCCCGCAGCGCCGGCGCCAGCCAGAGATGCGAGCCCAGCTGCGCAAAGCCGACCGCCGCGAAGCGTTGGCGATAGAACTTCGCCGGCCGGCGCTTGAAGCCGTGGGTGTCACCCTCGATGCCGTCCTCGCGGGTGAAGGTCTCCAGGAACGCCACGCCGCCGCACAGCTCGGCGAGGCCCGGCAGCCCGCGGTCGATCTCGCGCGCGTCCAGGTAATGCAGCACGTCGCTGCACACCAGCAGGTCCACCGGCGGACACGGGCGCAGCATCGCGAAATCGCCGAACGATGCCAGCCGCAGGTTTCGGCGACGGCCGAAGCGCTCGACCGCGTACTCGCTGCTGTCG
>MIDV01000131.1:0-4263 GCA_001830245.1 Lysobacterales bacterium RIFOXYA1_FULL_69_10
TGTCCGGCTGCCCGCTGGCGATGGTGTCGACCGGCCCGGACCGCGACGCCAACATCGTCCTGCGCGACCCGTGGGCGTGATGCACGCCGCCTGACGCCGCGTTCCACCCGTACCAGCGAAAGGCCGCCTCCGGGCGGCCTTTCTGTTGTCGGCCCGAGCCCCTGTAGGAGCGGCTTCAGCCGCGATCAACACCCCGTCCACCCACGCCACAGGCCTGATCGCCGCACCCCCGCACCCTTTGTAGGAGCGACGTAAGTCGCGACCGCGGACCCCTCCGGACAGGACGCATCGCGACTCACGTCGCTCCTGCAAAGGTCCTGCGACCAACGCCACAAAGGGGATCGACCCCGGGTAGCACCGATCGCGGCTGAAGCCGCTCCTACAGGGGGCTACCGGCACGCCGGGCTCCACCGTCCGGTCACGCGCTGCGCCGCATCCTGCGCGCCCCTTTACCCCGGGCATCCCCCCAATGCTCAAGTCCGCCCTGATCACCCTGGCCATGGCCGCGTCGGCCGCCAGCGCCCCCGCACTGGCCAACCAGCCCGTCGGCTCGCTCGACTTGCAGCGCTACGCCGGCACCTGGCACGAAATCGCGCACCTGCCGATGTTCTTCCAGCGCAAGTGCGTGGACACCATCACCGCCACCTACACCGTCAATGCCGACGGCACCATCGGCGTGCGCAATGCCTGCCGTACCAAGAGTGGCGACATGGACGAATCCACCGGCGTCGCGCGCCCGGTGGAAGGCCTGGACGGCGCCCTTCAGGTCCGCTTCGCGCCCGAGTGGCTGTCGTGGGTGCCGATGGTATGGGCGGACTACTGGGTGATCGACCTGGACCCCGACTACCAGTGGGCTGTCGTAGGCGGGCCGAGCAAAAAGTACCTGTGGATCCTCTCGCGTCGCCCGGCGATGGACCAGTCCCTGTTCACGCGCCTCAAGGACGACGCCCGCCGCCGTGGCTACCCGGTCGACGACCTCGTCATGGCCGCCCCGCTGGACTGAGCGCGCCAACCGCCGTCGCCCGTAGCCCCCCTGTAGGAGCGGCTTCAGCCGCGATCGAATCTCGGACGCGCTGCACCCTCCCAGCCCGCTGCCGTTGCGCTTGTTTTCCTGCAGTCCGCCCGGTGGAGCCAATCGCGGCTGGGGCGGTTCCTGCCCGTCCGATAGCGCGGCGATCGCGGCTGAAGCCGCTCCTGCAACGGATTGCACACCGACTTCGCTTCCCGAGCACACCCCTACGCGCTACCGTGCCGCCCTGCTGCAGGGGGAATCCGCTTGTCCGAACCACGCGCCACCGCCATTGGCACCACCCGGCCGTTGCCGCCGGAGATGACCGACGCCGACTACCGCCTGATGGTGGAGTCGGTGCGCGACTACGCGATTTTCATGCTCGACACGCACGGCTGCATCCGTTCCTGGAACGTCGGCGCCCAGCGCCTGAAGGGGTACGAACCGGCCGACGTCGTTGGCCGCCACTTCCGCCTGTTCTACCCGCCCGAGCAGATGACCAGCGGCGTGCCCGAACGCATGCTGCACGAGGCACTCACTCACGGCCGCGTCGAGGATGAGGGCTGGCGTATCCGCAAGGACGGGACCCGGTTCTGGGCCAGCGTGGTGGTCACCGCTCTGTTCGATGAGCAGGGGGTGCATCGCGGGTTCACCAAGGTCACCCGCGACGTCACCGAGCGCCGCGAACACGAAGAACTGCTGCGCCAGTCGGACGAGCGCTTCCGCCTGATGGTGGAGGGCGTGCGCGACTACGCGATCTTCATGCTCGACACCCAGGGCCGCATCGCCAGCTGGAACCTCGGCGCGCAGATCAACAAGGGCTACACCGCCGAGGAAATCCTCGGGCGCCACTTCTCCATCTTCTACCCGCAGGAGCAGCTCGACCGCGGGTGGCCCGAGTACGAGATGGAGATGGCACTGCGCGACGGCCGCTTCGAGGACGAGGGCTGGCGACTGCGCAAGGATGGCAGCCGCTTCTGGGCCAACGTGGTGATCACCCCGCTGTATGACGGCCACGGCGAGCACTACGGCTACGCCAAGGTCACTCGCGACATGAGCAGCCAGCGCCGTATCGACACGCTGGAGCAGCAGGAGCGCCACCTGCACCAGTTCCTGGCGATGCTCGGCCACGAGCTGCGCAACCCGCTGGCGCCGATCGCCAATGCCGTCGCCATCATGAACATGGGCGAGCCGCCCAACGAGGCCATGCGCCAGACGCGCGAGATCCTGGGCCGCCAGGTCACGCACCTGTGCCGCCTGGTGGACGACCTGCTGGACGTCGGCCGCATCGTCAGCGGCAAGGTGCACCTGGACATGCAGCCCGTCGCCCTGCAGCCGGTGGTGCATGAAGCGGTGGAAGCCCACGCCCCGGCGATCGCGAGCCGCGCACACACGCTGGTGCTGGAGCTGGACGACACGCCGGTGTGGGTCAGCGGCGACCGCGTGCGCCTGGTGCAGGTGCTGAGCAACCTGCTGCACAACGCCGTGAAGTTCACCCCCGACGGCGGACGGATCTGCGTCGGCCTGCGGCGCACCGGCGACGCGGTGGAACTGTCGGTCGCCGACAACGGCCCCGGCATCGCACCGGAAAACCTGTCCTACGTGTTCAAGCTGTTCGCGCAGGACGAGCACACCCCCTCGCGCGTCCACGGCGGTCTGGGCATCGGCCTCAGCCTGGTCCACCAGATGGTCCAGCAGCACGGCGGCAGCATCGGCGCCTTCAGCACCGGCGAGGCGGGCAGGGGCGTCGAGTTCGTCATCACGCTCCCCCCCATCCTGCCCCCGGTGGACGCCGCCTGACGCCACCGGGCCGTCGTACCCTGTAGGAGCGGCTTCAGCCGCGATCACTACCGGGCAACCGACGCCACAGGCCCGATCGCCGCGCCCCCCGCGCGCTTGTAGGAGCGACGTAAGTCGCGACCGCCATCTCCATGCAGGCGCGTGATCGCGACTCACGTCGCTCCTGCACCCGCACCACGCAATCACGGCCGCTCCCCAAGCCCGTGCCCATGTAGGAGCGGCTTCAGCCGCGATCACCCCCCGGCCACCCACGCCTTGGCCAATCGCGTCGCTCTCCCACCATCGTTGTAAGAGCGACGTAAGTCGCGACCGCCATCTCCACGCAGGCGCGTGATCGCGACTCACGTCGCTCCTGCAAAGGCATGGAGAATCGCCGCGACCACACGACGACCGCGCGATCCCGGCCCGCATCGCGGCTGAATCCGCTCCTACAAAAACCCCACGCGCCCTAAAGGTTCCCGTCCCCCGGCCGATGCCTACCCGGAAGAAGAAGAAAAACAACCAACCCGATCCCGCCGCCGCAGCCCATGCATCCATCCGGATCGGCAGCTGCCCGCATCGCGGGCGTCGGCCCTGCCGAGGGTTTGCCGCCGCCGATGCCAGCGCACCACCTCCCGTTCGACGCCGCACACCCCTCGCCGTACCGCGAGGCGCTGGCGCGTGGGCAGGCGAAGCTGCGGTTCGAGCCCGGGCTGGAGCGCGCCTTCCGCAAGGACCAGCACCACCTGCATGTGCTGTGGCTGCGCTGGGTGCTGTGGATCGGCATCGGCACCTACCTGGCGTTCATCGCCATCGACCTCACCACCATCCCGCTGCACGCCTCGCGCTGGACCGCCGCCATCCGGCTGTTCCTGATCGTGCCGGCGCTGGCCGCGGCCCTGGTCATCAGCCACCGGCCGGCGCGGCGCGCGTGGGTCATCCCCGCCGTGTTCGCCGCGGCACTGGTGACCGGCTGCGGCACCGTCGGCATCGTCGTACTGACACTGGCACTGGATGCACCCGTCCCGTATGAGGGCACCCTGCTGCTGCCGTTCGTCGTCTATCTGCTCGTTGGACTGCCGTGGCGGTGGGCGCTGGTGGCCAACACCGTGGCGCTGGTGATGTTCCTGGTGCTGGTGCCGCTATGGCAGCCGGACCCGCTGATCCTGACCTACCAGCTGTCGTACATGGTGCTGGCCAACGTCGTCGGCGCCTGCGGCGGTTTTGCGCTGGAGTACCGCGCCCGCACCACCTTCCTCACCGCCGGCATGCTCTCCGAGCTTGCCGAGCGCGATGGCCTGACCGGCATCCACAACCGCCGCAGCTTCAACGAACACCTGCAGCGCGTCTGGCAGCAGGCGGCGCGGGATGGCACCTGCGTGGCGCTGGCGCTGATCGACGTCGACCACTTCAAGCAGTTCAACGACCGCCATGGCCACGCCGACGGCGACGCCGCCCTGCGTGGCGTTGCGCGC
>MIDV01000131.1:4308-7753 GCA_001830245.1 Lysobacterales bacterium RIFOXYA1_FULL_69_10
CACTGCGCTGCGACATCGCCCGGCTGCAACTGCAGGGCGCCGAAGGCCCCACGGGCACCATTACCGCCAGCGTCGGCGTGGCCCTGCTGCGTCCCCGTAACGCCCCGCGCCACACAGACCTGCTGCGCGCCGCCGACATCGCCCTGTACCAGGCCAAGCACGGCGGCCGCGACCGCGTCGTGGTGCTGTCCCACCCCGACCTCGAGCAGCTGAGTTTCCCCGAAGCCGCCAGCGCCTGAAGCCCCGCACCCCGCCGGATACAGGTGTCACCACCTGTAGGAGCGGCTTCAGCCGCGAACAAGAATCGGCCAGCCCATGCCGCCAGCCGATCGCCACACCACCCACACTCCCTTTGTAGGAGCGACGTAAGTCGCGACCGCCAACTCCACCCGGGCGCACGATCGCGACTCACGTCGCTCCTACAAATGCCCCGACCATTACCGCTGCCCACACCCCCTTTGTAGGAGCGACGTAAGTCGCGACCACCAACTCCAAGGGCGGTGCGCAATCGAGACTCAGGTCGCTCCTGCAAACATTCCGTACATCGCGGCGGTCTTGCCGGTTGCGATCGCGGCTGAAGCCGCTCCTACAAGGGCAGGCAGCGCAGGTGCCGGCAGTGGTCAGGGCACCCTCACTCCGCCGCCAGCTTCTTCTTCATCCGCTCGAAGTCCTTCCGGTACTTCTTCGCCAGCTGCACCTTCTGCGTCTCCGTCAGCACCTTGCCCGACACCTGGAAGAACTTCTTCTCCTCCTCGCGCAGGTGGTGGTGCACCTGGTGGCTCAGCTCCTTGCACTTCTCCAGCCACGCCTCGCCCGCCGGGTCCAGCGACTGCACGTCCTCGACCAGTTCGTCGATTTCGTGGTGCTCGTGCAGCGCATGGCGCGTCGAGTTCAGCCCCATGTCGTCCATCAGCATCGGCGCGTAGAGGAAGCGCTCCTCCGCCGCCTCGTGCGCCTCCAGCTCGATCCGCGCCTGTGTAAACAGGTCCAGCCGCTCGCGCGTACCCGGCTTGCTGCGCAGCAGCTTGCGGAACAGGGAACGCTGCTCTTCGTGGCTCTCGCGCAGGGCGTCGTAGATCGTCTCGGACATGCCGGCCTCCGTCAGGTGGTGAAGGGCGCACCGTAACGGTCGGCATGTCAAAGCCGTGCAGGCGCGGGCCCGGGCATCCGTGCATGCCGTCGGGCGGCGGGTTCCAACACGGCATGCCACAACCGTGCCCCGACGCCACGCCGCACCCGGTTGCCCAGATGCCCGGCCAGCGTCCCAATGATTCGTTATCGAAACACTAATGGACGGCTAACGTCCGCCTAATCGGGCCTTAATCGAGCGCATCCAGCATGCCGCCCCATGCACTGGATACGCCCCCACGTTTCGCTCGCACCCTTCCCGGGCCGGTTCGCCGGTGTGCGCCTGGTCGACCCCGCTGATGCCCGGCGCGAGGCGGTGGAACGCTTCATCGCCGACGTCTACCTGCACCGCTACGGCGCGCGGCTGCGCAGCTTCCTTCCGCACCTGCTGGCCTACGAGGACGGCGCCGGCCGCCTGGTCGCCGCGGTCGGCCTGCGGTCGGGCGGGGAAGGGGAGCTGTTCGTCGAGCAGTACCTGGACGCACCGATCGAATCGGCCATGCCGCAGCGTGGCATCACACGCGCGGTGGACCGCCACGCGGTGGTGGAGGTGGGCAACTTCGCCGCCACCACGCCGGGCATCGCGCGCGAGCTGATCGTGCAGGTCGCGCACCTGCTGCACCAGGCGCGGATGGATTGGGTGCTGTTCGTGGCCACCCAGCAGTTGCGAAACGCGTTCCAGCGCCTGCACCTGTCGACGGTCGAGCTGGCAGAAGCGCGCGCCGACCACCTGCGCGAGCTCTGCAGCGACTGGGGCGACTACTACGCGTCACGCCCGCGCCTGATGTGCGGCAACGTCGCCGAAGGCGTGGCCCTGCTGCGTGACACCGCCGCGCAACCCGCGCCGTGTGCCGCGCCGGTGCTGTGCCTGGCGGGTGCGTCATGACGGCGCCGACGTCCGCCACGCGCCTGGTCGATGGCCTGCGCGGCCGCGCCGTGCGCCTGGTGACGGCGCAGGGCGCACTCGGCGACGACGCCGTGCGTGCACGCATCGACCGCACGGTGGACTGGCTGCAACGCACCGGGACGCGCCGCGTCGCCAGCCGGCTCGACAACGGCCCCGGCTGGTTCGCGCTGGACCTGGCGATCCGGCAGGTCGGCGGCGTGCACGTGCCGCTGCCGACCTTCTTTTCGCCGGCGCAGGTCGCGCACGCGCTGGCCAGCAGCGGCGCGGACTGCATCGTGACCGCGGCGGCGGACGGCATGCCCGCGGGCGCAGACACGCGCATCGGCCTGCTGGACGGCGGCGCGCTGGCCGGCTGGCGGGTGGCCGCCACGGGCGACGCCGACACACACCTCCCGGCCGGCACCGCCTGCATCACCTACACCTCCGGCACCACCGGCCGGCCCAAGGGCGTGTGCCTGGATGCCGACACGCTGCTGACGGTGGCCGGTTCGCTGGTGGACGCGTCGTCGGCCATCCGCCCGCGCCGCCACCTGTGCCTCATGCCGCTGTCGACGCTGCTGGAGAACGTCGCCGGTCTCTACGCCACCGTGCTGGCCGACGCCGAGATCGCGCTGCCGTCGCTGGCCGAGATCGGCTACACCGGCGCCACCGGCCTGGACGTGCCCACGCTGCTGCGTTGCCTGCACCGTTACCAGCCGGAGAGCGTGATCCTGGTGCCGCAGCTGTTGCTGGCGCTGGTGATGGCGGCCGAGCAGGGTGCGCCGCTCCCCACATCGCTGCGCTACATCGCCGTCGGCGGCGGCCGCGTGGGGCCGGGCCTGCTGCAGCGCGCGCGCGCGCTCGGGCTGCCGGTCTTCGAAGGCTACGGCCTGACCGAATGCGGCTCGGTGGTGTGCCTGAACCGCCCGGAGGCCATGCGAGATGGCGGCGTGGGCCGTCCGCTGCCGCACGCGCGCGTCTCGATCGTGGACGGCGAGATCCAGGTCGAAGGCGCGCGTGCACTCGCCTACCTCGGTGGCGATCCGCTACCGGAGGGGCCCGTGCGCACGGGCGACCTGGGGTACCAGGACGAGGACGGCTTCGTACACATCACCGGGCGCCGCAAGAACGTCTTCATCACCGCGTTCGGCCGCAACGTCTCGCCCGAGTGGGTCGAAAGCGAACTGCTGGCGCATCCGGCCATCGCCCAGGCCGTGGTCTGGGGCGAGGCCCAGGCCGACAACGTGGCCGTCGTCGTGCCGCGCCGCCCGGACCTGGACGATGCGCGCATCGGGCGTGCGCTGGCCGATGTCAACGCCGGCCTGCCCGACTACGCGCGCGTGGCCCGGTTCGTGCGCGCGGACGCGCCGTTCACCGTCGACGCCGGCCTGGCCACCGCGAACGGCCGCCCGCGCCGCGACGCCATCCTCC
>MIDV01000132.1 GCA_001830245.1 Lysobacterales bacterium RIFOXYA1_FULL_69_10
TTGGCGTGTCGGGGAAGCGCCGCGCCACGAACCGCTCGGTCACCCACCAGCCCAGCCCGGTGACGAGAAAGGTCGACACGATCATGAAGTACCAGTTGGCCGCCGGGCTGACGGTGTAGGCCGGGTCGATGATGCGCGCGGCCTCCTGCGAAAGTCCGGCCAGCAGCGGATCGATGGTCCCCAGCAGCAGGTTGGCCGAGTAGCCGCCCGATACGCCCGCGAACGCCGCCGCCATGCCCAGGATCGGATGCCGGTTGGCGGCCAGGAACACCAGGCCCGCCAGCGGCACCAGCAGCACGTAGCCGATCTCGCTGGCCATGTTCGACATGACGCCGGCGAACACCATCACCGGGGTCAGCAGGTAGCGCGGCGCGGCCAGCACCAGCTGGCGGAGCGCGGCGCCGATCAGGCCGGAGTGCTCGGCCACGCCGATGCCGATCAGCGACACCAGCACCGTGCCCAGCGGCGCGAAGCTGGTGAAGTTGGTGACCAGCCCGGTCAGGATCCGGTGCAGCCCTTCGACGCTCATCAGGTTGACCGGCGTGATCAGCTCGCCGGTGGTCGGGTGCTGCACCGACATGTCGAACTGCGAGGCCACCCACGACAGCACGACGACCACCATGGCCAGGATCGCGAACAGCGTTGCCGGGTGCGGCAACGCATTGCCGCCGGCTTCCACCACGTTGAGGAAGCGGTCGATCGGCGAGCGCTTGGCCGGCGGTGCGGAATCGGTCATGTCGGTGCGGGTCCGTGCTGGGGCAGCCCCGGAATATACCCGAGCGGCTCCGGCGCATCGGACCCGTCATGGCGCGCCGGTGCACGTACCATGCGCGCCATGCAGACGATCGAATTCGAACTGGACCGGGACTTCGTGGAACTCAACCAGCTGCTCAAGCTGGCCGGGCTGTGCGACAGCGGCGGCGCGGGCAAGCAGCTGGTCGCCAGCGGCGCGGTGCGCGTGGACGGTGAGGTCGAGCTGCGCAAGACCGCCAAGTTGCGTGCCGGACAGGTGGTGACGCTGGATGGCGTCGAGATCCGCATCGGCGGCGGCGCACAGGGCGCCTGAGGCGCTGCACCCGGCGCGCACGGAATGCGCCGGACGGACGGGGGACATGATCGCCGCGGTCGCTATCATGGACCCGTCAGCCGCAGAGGGCCTTTAAATGTCCATCCAGTCCAAAGCCCGCCGCGATGCCCGCAAGCGCCGTCTCGCCAAGGCCCGCAATGCCGCGTCCGAGCGCCCGGCCGAATCCATCGAGGCCCATGCCGAGCTGCGCGACGACGCCGGCAACCTGCTGGGTGGCATCGTCCGCCGCGACGGCGAGTGGACCCTGGGCCTGGGCGGGCAGATCGTCGGCGGCAGCGACAGCGCCGCGCGCGTGCTGGCGATGCTCAAGCGCGCCGCCGTCATGCACGAGGCGAAGGGCACCCAGATCCGCCTGCGCTGCTCGCCCAGCCTGGACCAGGCGGCCGCCGCCGAGGTCGCCGCCCAGGGCCTGACGTTCGAGCAGTTCGAAGCGCAGCTGGCGCAGGACCTGTCGCTGTCGACGGTGGCCGACAACGGCAGCAACGTCCGGCACTGAAGGCCGCACATCGCTCCCCGGCGTCCGTCCGTCGGCCCGCTGGATCCGGCACCCCTGTCGCACGCGCCATCGACCGCGGCGTGCCTTCCGGCAGATCAACGACTTGCGACGGTCCGCGTGATGCAGTTCACGTAGAGGCAGGCGTGGCGCCCGTTCATGGCGCGACGCAACATCGCTCGTACGGTCCCCTGCGCTCCGGGGATGTCCCCCGGAGCCCGCATATCGGGGGTCCCACTACGTGAATCGCACCTGCAACCGGGCGGCGCTTGCCGCCGCCATCCTGGTTTCGCTCGGCTTCGCTTCCACCGCCACCGCCGGTGGCCGTCCCGACCTTGCGCTGGCCGGCATCGATGCCGGCCGCCCGCATGCCGCCGGCGAGGTCATCGTCAAGTTCCGCGACAGCGCCAGCCCTGCCCAGCGTGACGCCGTCAGCCGCGGCCTGGGCCAGCGCGCCGGCGTGCTTCGTCGCGGCAGCGCCTCGCGCGGCGAGACAGTGCTGCTGCGCCTGCCCAGGGGCATCAGTGTCGCCAATGCAGTGCGTGCCATGCATGCCGACCCGGCCATCGATTACATCGAACCCAACTGGATCTACCAGCACCAGGCCGTGTCCAACGACACCTATGCGGCCAGCGGCCAGTTGTGGGGCATGTACGGCGACTCGAGCAGCCCGGCCAACCAGTACGGCTCGCAGGCGGCCGATGCCTGGGCCGGCGGCCACACGAGCTGCGACAACGTCCTGGTCGGCGTGATCGACGAGGGCATCTACTGGCAGCACGAGGACCTGTCCGCCAACGTCTGGGTCAACCCGCACGATCCGGTCGATGGCATCGACAACGACGGCAACGGGTACGTCGACGACGTGCGCGGCTGGGACTTCGAAGGTAACAGCAACGACATCAATTCCGGCGGCAGCAACGACGACCACGGCACCCACGTCGCCGGCACCATCGGTGGTGTGGGCGGCAACGGGAAGGGCGTGGCAGGCGTGTGCTGGAGCGGCGTCAAGATGATCAGTGGCCGGTTCCTCGGCCGACGCGGCGGCACGACCGCCGATGCGATCGAGGCGGTGGACTACTTCACCGATCTCAAGACCCGCCACGGCCTCAACATCGTGGCCACCAACAACTCCTGGGGCGGCGGCGGTTTCTCGCAGGCGCTGCAGGACGCCATCGGCCGCGCCGACGACGCGGGGATCCTGTTCATCGCGGCGGCCGGCAACTCGGCCTACGACAACGATGCGCAGGCCAGCTATCCGTCCAACTACGCGAACCCGAACATCATCGCGGTGGCGTCCACGACCAGCACCGGCGGGCTGTCGAGCTTCTCGCAGTGGGGCGCGACCACGGTCGACATCGGCGCGCCGGGCTCCAGCATCATCTCGACGGTGCCCGTGCGTTCCAAGGGCCAGCTCGGATCGGGCTACGCGAGCTATAGCGGCACCTCCATGGCCACGCCGCACGTGACCGGCGCCGCGGCGCTGTATGCCTCCTCGCATCCGGGCGCTTCGGCGGCCGACATCAAGGCGGCGATCATGGGGTCTGCAATCGTTACGCCTTCCCTGCAGGGCAAGGTGGTCAGCAACGGCCGGCTCGACGCCAGCGATTTCTGATCCACCGGCGCAATGCCCTACTGGATAGGCCCGGCAATGCCGGGCCTTTTCCTTGCATGGCACGGACGCGTCAGTCGGCCGGGAACACCGGCTCGGCCAGCGCGCCCAGTTGCGGGCGCGCGAACAGGTACCCCTGGAACAGGTCGATCCCCAGCTCGCGCAGGCGGTGGTATTCGGAGGCGGTTTCCACGCCCTCGGCCACCACTCGGCATCCCAGCGCGCGGCAGGTCGACACCATGCCTGCCACGATGGTCGCGCGGGCGGCGTGCGTGTCGATACCCCGCACCAGGCCCATGTCGAGCTTGACCACGTCGGGCTGGAATTCGGCCAGCAGTGCCAGACCGGCGTAGCCCGCACCGAAGTCGTCGATTGCGGTGACGAAGCCGCGCTGCGCGTAGTCGCGCAGGATGCCCAGCGCGTGCGCGGGGTCCTGGATCTTCTGCGACTCGGCCAACTCGAACATCAACCGGTCCACCGGGAACCCGACCTTGGCCGCGGCCGCCAGCGTCAGGCGGATGCAGGCGGCCGGCTCGTACACCGCGTTGGGCAGGAAGTTGATCGACAACCGCGTATCCATGCCCAACCGCTGGGCGGTATCGATGGCCAGTACGCGGCAGGTCTGGTCGAAGGTGTAGAGCTGGTCGGCGGCGACGCGCTCCAGCACCCAGCCCGCCGGCTCGCCGCCGGGGCCGCGCACCAGCGCCTCGTACGCAAAGACGGAGCGGTCGCGCGCATCGACGATCGGCTGGAACGCCATCTGCAGCGGGATCGCCAGCGGCTGGGCGTCGCGGCAGCGGATGCATCCGGTGGCGGTGGGGACATCCTCGAAGAAGTGGTCAAGGAACACGCGGTGCCCTCAGGAATGGTTACCGGGATTATCGGCAGCGGCTTCGAGTTCTGGATGTGCCGGATCGGGTGCGCGGCGCCGGCCTATCCGGCTGCGTCGGGCTCGGCATCGCGCTGCTCGCCGCCACGCAACGGCTTGAACTCGCCTTCTTT
>MIDV01000133.1 GCA_001830245.1 Lysobacterales bacterium RIFOXYA1_FULL_69_10
GCCCCTGTATCCACGCCACTGAAGGCGCCCGTCGGGCGGGGCGCGCATCCGGCCCGGCATCCCATCGAAAGCGTTTGTTAAGCTCCCGCGACCATCGACCGGACCCGCCCATGACCCCGACTTCCGAAGGCACTCCGCGCGCGCGCCGCTCCATGCCGTTGCATACCAGGATGCTGATCGGCTTCGTCGTCGGTGCGGGCGCGGGCCTGCTGGCCAACTTCTACGCCGCCGACGCGGCATGGCTTGATACCTTCGTCACCTACGTCACCGACCCGGTCGGCCAGCTGTTCCTGCGCCTGCTGTTCATGCTGGTGATCCCGCTGGTGTTCTCGGCGCTGGTGCTGGGCGTGGTGGAGATCGGCGACCCGCGGTCGCTGGGGCGCATCGGCGGCAAGACGTTGTTGTGGATCCTGGCCGTGACCAGCATTGCGGTGCTGATCGGGCTGGTGCTGGTGAACCTGCTCGAACCCGGTCGCGGCCTGCCGCCCGACGTGGCCCAGGTGCTGCTGTCGGAGGCGAGCGAGCGTTCGGCCGAGATTGCCGGGCGTGGCGGCTCTATCTCGGGCGTGGATCTGCTGCTCAACATCGTGCCGAGAAACCCGGTCGCGGCCGCGGCCGCCGGGGACCTGATCGCGGTGATGTTCTTCGCCCTGATGTTCGGCATCGGCGCGACCGTCATCCGCAACCATGCCACCCGCAGCTTCGTCAGTACGGTGCAGGGCATCTACGACATCTGCCTGAAGCTGATCGGCTGGATCATCGAGCTGGCGCCGTTCGCGGTGGCCGCGTTGCTGTTCTCGATCACCGCGGTGCTCGGCGTGGACGTGCTCATGCAGCTGGCGCGCTTCGTGGGAACCGTACTGCTGGCGCTGGGCATCCATTTCTTCGTGGTGTTCCCGGTCCTGCTGCGCCTGCTGGGCGGCATGGGGCCGCTGACGTTCTTCCGCGGGGCGCAGCCGGCGTTGCTGACGGCGTTCTCCACCTCCTCTTCCAGCGCCACGCTGCCCACCACGCTGAAGGTCACAGAGGACAACCTGGGGGTACCGCGCCGCGTGGCGCGCTTCGTCTGCACGCTCGGCGCCACGGCGAACATGAACGGCACTGCCCTGTTCGAGGGCATCACGGTGCTGTTCCTGGCGCAGTTCTTCGGCGTGGAGCTGACCCTGGTGCAACAGGTGATGATCCTGGTGCTGTGCATCTTCGGGTCGATTGGGGCGGCCGGGGTGCCGGGCGGGTCGCTGCCGGTGATCGCGATGATCCTGGTGATGTTCGGCATCCCGCCGGAGGGCATCGGCCTGATCCTGGGCGTGGATCG
>MIDV01000134.1:0-4144 GCA_001830245.1 Lysobacterales bacterium RIFOXYA1_FULL_69_10
TGCGCCGTTGAGCGCCAAAGCGGCGATCAGCAGCATTCGCAGGAGGGTGGGCCAGAGGCGCATGTGCGCAACTCTACCTGCCAGCGAGGATAGAAACGTACAGAGGCCGTGAAGAAATGCGTCCGAATGCGAGAAGTCAGGCAATCAGGAGTGAAATTGTGTACTGCATGATGGGTCGCTACGATAGCCGGATGTTTCGGCCCAGCCGCCTGCCGTGGTTTCGCGCTGCCCTACTCGGGTTGCTCGCGCTGTGCATGGCTTTGCAACCGGTGCTGGCCGCCGCTGGTGAGCTGCACGAGGCGTTTGCGCATGCCGACCAGGCGGCCTTCCATCTTGAAGGGTCAGACGATCACGGCGATGCCTCGGGCGACCCGGGCGATGAGCCGGCCGACGCCCTGCATGTCCTGCTCCACTTCGCGCACTGCTGCGGCCATCCCGCCGGCCTCAATCCGCCCGAGGCCGGGGCGCACTGGTCGCCCGTGCATAAGCCGCGGCCGCTGACGGCCGTTGTCGCGCCCACGCTGGCGCCGCAGCTGGGCTCCCCGTTCCGACCTCCGATCCAGGCGTAAGGCGCGACTGGCCGCTCGGCCAGATCCTTGTCCATTCCGCTTCATCGGAGAACTTCCCATGCGATTGCGACTCACGGCCCTGGCCGTGTGCGTCGCGGCTTTTGCCGTGGCCTGGCCGGCGGCCGCCGCCGACCGTTTGACCCTGGACGACGCATTCCAGCGCGTTGCCCAAACCCACCCCGACCTGCGTCTGTTCGGCCCGCGGCAAGACGTGCTGGGCGCCGAACTCGACCGCGCGTCGCTGCGACCTGCGTACATCGCCGGTGCCACCGTCGAGAACGCGTTCGGCACCGGCGAGGCCAGTGGCCTGAGCGGTGCCGAGCTCACCCTGACCCTTGCCTCGGTGCTGGAGCGCGGCGGCAAGCTCGACGCGCGGCGCACGCTCGTCCAGAGCCGCATCGACGCCCTGGCCATCGAACGCGAAACCCGTCGGCTCGACCTGCTGGCGGAGGTCGCCCGACGCTATCTGGCGATCGTCACCGCGCGTCAGCAGGCCGCCATCGCCCAGGTCGACATCGACCAGCGCCAGCGCACGGTCGCGGCGGCCCGCAGGCGGCATGAGGCCGGCGCGTCGCCGGAGTCGGTCGTGCTGACGGCGCAGGCGGCCCTGGCGCGTGCGGAGCTGGATCGCGCGCGGGCCGACCAGCAGATGACCGCCGCGCGCCAGCACCTGGCGGCGATGTGGGGAGAGCAGGCACCGGACTTCGACGTGGCGGACGTGGATGCGCTGCAGCTGGCCGAGGTGGCGGACTTCGCCACGCTCGCGCAGTGGCTGGAGCGCAATCCCGAGCTCGCGCGTTTCGCGGACGCGCGCCGCATCGGTGAGGCCCGGTTGCAACTGGCGCGCACCGAAGCGACCCCGGATGTCGACTGGCAGGTCGGCGTGCGGCGCCTGCAGGCCACCGACGATTTCGGCCTGACCGCCGGTGTCTCCATACCACTGGGCGCGTCCGCACGCGCGCAACCGGGTATCCGCGCTGCGCAGGCGGAACTGGCCGCGCTCGAAATCGAACGCGAAGCGGCCGGCCTGTCGCTGTATTCCACGCTCGCCGACGCCCACGGCCGCTACCGCGTCGCGCAACTGGAGGTGTCGCGCATCGGCGAGGACGTGCTGCCACGCCTGGCACGCGCCGAAGCGGCGGCGGCCACGGCCTACCGCGCGGGCGCGGCGAGCTACCTGGAATGGGCCTCGCTGCAGGCCGAACGCACGACAGCGCTGCGCCAGCAACTCAACGCGGCGCTGGATGCCCAGCGCGCCCTCATCGAAATCCAGCGGCTGACCGGCCAGGCGTTTATCGCCGGCCCGGCGCCGTCGACTCAAGGAGCGACCCCATGACGTTTGTTTCCAAACTCCGCCCCCTGGCGGCCGGTCTGGCCCTCGTGCTGGCGCTGTCGGCCTGCGGCGGCGACCACGACAGCGAAGACGGCCACGGCCACGCGGAAGAAGGTGGCGAGCACGCCGAGGGCGAAGAGGCCCGGACCGGTGAGCACGGCGGCCGTTTGCTGGAGCAGGGCGAGTTCGCCGTGGAACTGGCGATTGCCGAGGACGGCACACCGCCGAAATATCAGGCGTGGCTGTACCGCGACGGCAAGCCCGTGCCGGGTACCGAGGGCACCGTGCAGGTGAACCTCAAGCGGCTGGGCAACGTGGCCGAGCAGCACGCGCTCGCGCCGCAGGACGACGGCAGCCTGATGGCCGCCACCGTGGTCGGCGAACCGCACTCGTTCGACGTCGAGGTGCGGGCCACCATCGACGGCCAGTCCTTGCGCTGGACATACCCCAGCTACGAGGGCCGTACCGAGATCGCCGCGGCCGTTGCCGCGAAATCCGGCATCGAAGTCGCACCCGCCGGCCCCGGCACCATTGCCGACGAGCACGAGGTCCAGGGCCTGCTGACGCCGGTCGAGGGCCGTGTCGCCAGCGTGGCCGCGCGCTTCCCCGGCCCGGTCCGCAGCCTGCGGGCGAACGTGGGCGATGCGGTGCGCGCCGGGCAGCCGCTGGCGACCATCGAAAGCAACCTCAGCCTGAGCACCTACACCGTCAGCAGCCCGATCGCCGGCGTGGTCACCGACCGCAACGGCGCGGTCGGCGGCGTGGCGGCGGAGAACATGCCGCTGTTCGAAATCGCCGACCTGTCGCAGTTGTGGGTCGACCTGCACATCTTCGGTTCCGATGCCCAGCACATCCGCCCCGGCGTGCCGGTCACCGTGACCCGGCTCAGCGATGGCGAAACCATCGAGACGATGCTGGAGCGGGTGCTGCCCGGCACCGCCACCGCCAGCCAGAGCACCGTGGCGCGCGCCACCATCGACAACAGCGACGGGCTGTGGCGGCCCGGCAGCGCGGTCAAGGCACGCATCACCGTGGACCGCGAGCCGGTCGACCTGATGGTGCCGCTGGCGGCGGTGCAACAGTTCCGCGACTGGGACGTGGTGTTCGTGCGCGTCGGCGACACCTACGAAATCCGCCCGGTCGAACTGGGCAAGCGCGACGGCGAGCGGGTGCAGGTGCTGTCGGGCCTGGACAAGGGCGCGCAGGTGGTGGTCGAGCAGAGCTACCTGGTGAAGGCCGACATCGAAAAGTCGGGGGCCTCGCATGACCACTGAGAAGCACGGCGTACTCGAGAAGACCATCCGTTTTGCCATCGCGCACCGCTGGCTGATGCTGGCGTTGACGCTGGTGCTGGTGGGCGTGGGCATCTGGAGCTTCACCAAACTGCCGATCGACGCCACGCCCGACATCACCAACGTCCAGGTGCAGATCAACACCGAAGCCCCCGGCTACTCGCCGCTGGAGTCCGAGCAGCGGGTGACGTTCCCGATCGAGACCGCCATCGCCGGCCTGCCGGGACTCGACTACACGCGCTCCATCTCCCGCTACGGGCTGTCGCAGGTCACGGTGGTGTTCGAGGACGGCACCGACCTGTACTTCGCCCGCCAGCTGGTGGGCGAGCGGCTGCAGCAGGTGTCGTCGCAGCTGCCCGAAGGCATCGAACCCTCCATGGGGCCGATCGCCACGGGCCTGGGCGAGATCTTCATGTACACGGTCGATGCCGACCCGGAGGCTCGCAAGGACGACGGCACGCCGTGGACGGCGACCGACCTGCGTACCGTGCAGGACTGGGTGATCCGTCCGCAGCTGCGCAACACGCCCGGCGTCACCGAGGTCAACACGATCGGCGGCTATGAGCGGCAGATCCACATCACGCCCGACCCGGCCAAGCTGGTGTCACTGGGCCTGACCCTGCATGACGTGGTGACCGCTGTGGCGGCCAACAACGAGAACGTCGGCGCCGGCTACATCGAGCGCAACGGCCAGCAGTTCCTGGTGCGCGTGCCGGGACAGGTCGCGGGGCTGGACGAGATCCGCTCGATCATCCTGGACCGCCGCGGCGGCGTGCCGATTCGTGTCGGCGATGTCGCCACGGTCGGCGAGGGGCCGGAGCTGCGCAGTGGCGCGGCCACCCAGAACGGCCGCGAGGTCGTGCTGGGCACGGTGATGATGCTGGTGGGCGCCAACAGCCGCGACGTGGCGCAGGACGCCGCAGCCAAGCTGGAGGAAGCGGCCGGCAGCC
>MIDV01000134.1:4152-14343 GCA_001830245.1 Lysobacterales bacterium RIFOXYA1_FULL_69_10
GGCGTCACCGCCAACCCGGTCTACGACCGCACGGCGCTGGTGGACCGCACCATCGCCACCGTGTCCAAGAACCTGGTGGAGGGCGCGTTGCTGGTCATCGCGGTGCTGTTCCTGCTGCTGGGCAACATCCGCGCCGCGCTGATTACCGCGGCGGTGATTCCGCTGGCGATGCTGTTCACCATGTTCGGCATGGTCCGCGGCGGCGTCTCGGGCAACCTGATGAGCCTGGGCGCGCTGGATTTCGGCCTGATCGTCGATGGCGCGGTGATCATCATCGAGAACTGCCTGCGTCGCTTCGGCGAGATGCAGCACACGCTCGGTCGAACCATGACCGACGAGGAGCGCCACGACGTGGCCGCATCGGCCACTGCCGAGGTGATCCGGCCGAGCCTGTTCGGCCTGGGCATCATCACCGCCGTCTACCTGCCGATCTTCGCGCTCACCGGGATCGAGGGAAAGATGTTCCACCCGATGGCGATCACCGTGGTGCTGGCGCTGACCGGTGCGATGGTGCTGTCGCTGACCTTCGTGCCGGCCGCGATCGCCGTGTTCCTGGGCGGGCGCGTGGACGAGAAGGAAAACCGCGTCATGCGCTGGACCAGGCGTCGCTATGCGCCGGCGCTGGACTGGGCGCTGCGCAACCGCGCCATCGTGGTCGGCAGTGCGGTCGCGCTGGTGGTCGCGTGCGGCCTGTTGGCCACGCGCCTAGGCACCGAGTTCATCCCCAACCTGGACGAGGGCGATATCGCGCTGCACGCCTTGCGTATCCCCGGCACCGGCATCGACCAGGCGGTCCAGATGCAGATCGATCTGGAGGAGCGGATCGCGCAGTTCCCGGAGGTCCAGCGCGTCTACAGCAAGATCGGTACGGCCGAAGTGGCGTCCGACCCGATGCCGCCGTCGGTGGCAGACACCTTCCTCATCATGAAGCCCCGGGACGAGTGGCCCGACCCGCGCAAGCCCCGGGCCGAGTTGATCGCCGAGATCGAGGAGGCGGTCACCGAACTGCCCGGCAACAACTACGAGTTCACCCAGCCGATCCAGATGCGCATGAACGAGCTGATCTCGGGCGTGCGCGCGGAAGTCGCGATCAAGGTCTTCGGCGACGACCTGGACACGCTGGTGGAGGTCGGCGAGCAGGTCACCGAAGTGGCCGAGTCCGTGCCCGGCGCGGCCGACGTCAAGCTCGAGCAGACCACCGGCCTGCCGCTGCTGACTGTCACCCCTGATCGCGTGGCGCTGGCGCGATACGGGTTGAATCCGGGCGTGGTGCAGGAGACGGTGTCCACCGCGGTGGGCGGCGAGGTCGCCAGCCAATTGTTCGAGGGCGACCGCCGGTTCGACATCGTAGTCCGGCTGCCCGAGCACCTGCGGCAGGACCCGGCGACGCTGGCCGACCTGCCGATTCCGCTGCCGGCCGACTTCAGTGCCGACGAGGCCGGTCGCGTGGCCACCGGACAGGCCGGCGCGCCGTCCACGGTGCCCCTGCGCGAGGTTGCGAAGATCGAGACCGTCGCCGGCCCGAACCAGATCAACCGCGAGAACGGCAAGCGCCGCGTGGTGATCACGGCCAATGTCCGCGGCCGCGACCTGGGCGGCTTCGTGGAGGAACTGCGAACGCGCGTGGACGCCGAGGTCGAGATCCCGACCGGCTACTGGGTCGACTACGGCGGCACGTTCGAGCAGCTGATCTCGGCCAGCCAGCGCCTGTCGGTGGTGGTCCCGGTGACGCTGGCGGTGATCTTCGCGCTGCTGTTCATGGCGTTCGGATCGGCCAAGGATGCGGCGATCGTGTTCAGCGGCGTGCCGCTCGCGCTGACCGGTGGCGTGCTGGCATTGGCGCTGCGCGGCATCCCGCTGTCGATCTCCGCGGGCGTGGGCTTCATCGCCCTGTCGGGCGTGGCGGTGCTCAATGGCCTGGTGATGATTGCCTTCATTCGCAAGCTGCGCGAACAGGGCGATCCGCTGGACACCGCCGTGGTCGACGGCGCGCTGACGCGACTGCGTCCGGTGCTGATGACCGCGCTGGTGGCCTCGCTGGGCTTCGTGCCGATGGCGTTCAATGTCGGCGCCGGTTCGGAGGTGCAGCGGCCACTGGCGACCGTGGTGATCGGCGGCATCATCTCCTCGACGCTGCTCACGCTGCTGGTGTTGCCGGTGCTGTACCGCTGGTGGCATCGCGACACCGAGCCGCGTCCGGAGCCGCAGGAGGCCTGAGCGATGTCGGATTCATGCTGCGGCGGCACCGTCGACCTGGCTGCCATGCAGGCACGCCAGCGGCGGGTGCTGATGATCGTGCTGGCGATCAACCTCGCCACGTTCGCGATGATGCTGGGAGCGGCCCTCTACGGCCGCTCCTCGTCGCTGTTGTCGGGCAGCCTGGACAACCTCGGGGATGCGCTCACCTACCTGCTGAGCCTTGCGGTGATCGGCGCGAGTACCGCCGCCAAGGCGCGGGTGGCGGTGGTGAAGGGCCTGCTGATCCTCGGTGCCGCCTTGGCGGTGGCGGTCCAGATCGGGTGGCGCGTGCTGCATCCGGAGGTGCCGTTGTTCGAAGCCATCGGCGTGGCGGCGCTGTTGAACCTCGCGTTCAACGGCGTGTGCCTGTGGCTGCTGATGCCCTACCGCGCAGGAGACGTCAACATGGCGTCGGCGTGGGAGTGCTCGCGCACGATGTCTACGAGGGCTTTGCGGTGCTGCTCGCCGCGGCGGGCGTGTGGGTGTTCTATGCCGGCTGGCCCGACCTGGTGATCGCGGCGGCGTTGCTGGTGCTGTTCCTGCGCTCGGCGTGGCGCGTGCTCGCGCGCGCGCGCGCCGAACTGCGCGAGGATGGCGGCCGTTCCAACAGCCCGGAGCCCGGATGATCGCCAAGACCGTCGGCCTGTTCTTCATCACGGCCATCGCCGAAATCGTCGGCTGCTACCTGCCGTACCTGTGGTTACGGGGTCGCGCCGAGGCATGGGTGCTGATGCCGGCGGCCGCGGCACTGGTTGCGTTCGTCTGGCTGTTGACGCTGCACCCGGCGGCGGCGGGTCGCACCTATGCGGCCTACGGCGCCGTGTACGTGGCCACCGCGCTGGGCTGGCTGTGGGCGGTGGAGGGCATCCGTCCGGACCGGTGGGACCTGTTGGGCGGCGCACTCGCCCTGTCCGGGATGGCGGTCATCGCCTTCGCGCCTCGGGGCTGACCGCCTGCGGTCAACGACAATTCACTAACGGAGAAGGATCGACATGGGCAGCGGACACGACCACGGCACCGGCGACATTCGGCACGAGAAACCCCTGTGGTGGGCGCTGGGGCTGACCGCGACGTTCCTGGTCGCCGAAGTGGTGGGCGGCGTGCTGACCAACAGCCTGGCACTGCTGTCGGACGCCGCGCACATGGGGACGGACGTCATCGCCCTGAGCATCGCGCTGGTGGCAGTGCGACTGGCCCGCCGGCCGCCCGACGCCAAGCGCACCTACGGCTACGCGCGGATGGAAGCCATTGGCGCGATGATCAACGGCGGCCTGCTGTTCCTGGTCGCCGGCTACATCCTGTGGGAGGCCGTGCGACGTTTCCAGCAGCCGCCCGAGGTCGCCCCGACGGGCATGATGGTGGTGGCGAGCCTGGGACTGGTGGTCAACCTGATATCGATGCGCCTGCTCAAGGCGGGCAGCGGCGAAAGCCTCAACGTCAAGGGCGCGTACCTGGAGGTCTGGGCCGACATGCTGGGCTCGGTCGGCGTGCTGGCGGGCGCTGTCATCATCATGTTCACCGGCTACCAGATCGTCGACCCGATCATTGCCGTGCTCATCGGCCTGTGGGTGTTGCCGCGGACCTGGACGCTGCTGCGCGAGGCGGGGCAGATCCTGATGCAGGGCGTGCCCGCCGGGCTGGACCTGGAGGCAGTGCGAAGTGCGCTGCTGGAGCACCCCGGCGTGGCCGAGATCCATGACCTGCACGCCTGGGCGTTGGGGTCGAAAGAGCCTGTGCTGACCGTGCACGTCGTCGCCAACGACACCGCCTCCGCCGGGGATAAATTCCGCGTAGAGCTGGTTTCAATGTTGGAGGAGCGCTTCAAGATCAAGCACGCTACGGTGCAAATCGAAGCGGCGCGATGCCATACGGCAGAGGTGCACGCGTAGCTCTCAGATATGAATGGCGGTAGGGTTCGAGCGGTCGTGATGGAGGCACCAACTTCGCCTCCCCTTGGCCCATTGCTTCGACGAGGAACCAAAAAAAGCCCCGCACAAGCGGGGGCTTTTCGTGATGCATTGTTCGGCAGCAGACCACGGGACTTCAACAGCTGCCCATGCGGAAAATTTGGTTGAGAGCAGGGCGATACCCAACACAGTTTTGACCAACTTCATGGACCACCTCCATTGCGTTGACGGCGTCTCGCCCCTCGCGCGACCGGTGGGCGAGGTCCACACAAACTTTCAAATGAAAGCGGGCCAACGGCCCGCGTGTTTCGAGGCGGATGAGCGCAGACGCCATCAACGCGGCCAGCGCTCGTGAAGCTCGTCGATCACGTAAGGATGCGCATGGCGTCCGCCGTCGGTGTGATGCTGCCGCAGGTGCTCGTGGTCGGGAGGCAGGTCGTCGTGGGCGTGGACAAGGGTGTCGGGGTCGTGCGCCGGCCATGCGCGCCACGCGGCCAGCAGGCCCAGCAGCGCAACCCCGGCCAGCCCCGCCAGCGCCACCTGCATGCCGTAGCGCGCGCCCAGCGTGCCCGCCAGCGGGTAGGCGAGCAGCCAGCACACATGCGACAGCGAGAACTGCGCGGCGAACAGGAACGGCAGGCCGTCCGGTCCCGTCGAGCGGCGCAGCAGGCGGCCGCCCGGCGTGACCAGGACCGCGTAGGCCATGCCGAGCACGGCCCAAGCCGACAGCAGCACCGGCCACGTTATACCCCGCACGGCGGTGCACACCGCGCCGGTCGCCGACAGCGCCGCCACCATCGCCACGGCGGCCGCCAACATCACCTGCCGGTCCGACACCCGGTCCAGCATGCGCGGCAGCAGCAGGGCCACCGCCATCGAGCCGGCACCGAAGGCCGCCAGTGCCCAGGCGACTTCGCGCTCTCCGCCGCCCAGCACGTCGCGGACGATCACCACCGTATTGACGATGGCCATGGCGCCACCGGCGGCCGCCACGAGGTTGAACGCCAGCAGCCCGCGCAGCCGTGGTGTCCGCAGGTAGACGCGCATGCCGCGCAGGGCGCGGTCGTATGGACCGCCGGTGCGCGGGGCCCTGGAGACCATCGGGAATACGGCACCGGTGACCAGCAGCGCCGACAGCACGAAGCCGGCCGCGGTGCCCGCGAACAGGCCGTGGAAGCTGATGACGGTCAAGAGCGCCGCCGCGATTGCCGGGCTCAGCAGGTTTTCCAGGTCGTAGGCCAGCCGCGACAACGACAGGGCGCGGGTGTAATCGCGCTCGTCGGGCAGGATCTCGGGAATCACCGACTGGAACAGCGGCGTGAAGCCTGCTGACGCCGACTGCAGCAGCGCGATCAGCAGGTAGACCTGCCACAGCTCGCCGACGAAAGGCAGCATCAGCGCGGCCGCGGCACGAACCAGGTCGAGTCCGATCAGCACCGGCTTGCGTAGCGCGGGCGGAACCATCGCGCCCGACACCGGCGCGAGCACGATGTACACGCCCATCTTGATCGCCAACGCGGTGCCCAGCACTTCGCCGGCGCGCTCGCCCGCCAGGTCGTAGGCCAGCAGCGCCAACGCGACCGTCGCCAGGCCGGTGCCGAGCAGGGCTACGAGCTGAGCGAGGAAAAGCCGCCGGAAGTCTGCATGACGGAGAATCTCAAGCACTGGGCCACCTCAAGCATCGAAAAGCTCGGGTGTCGCGAGTTTTTTCGCGACACCCGACAGCCAGCCAGCCTTATCCTGCCGGCTTTTCCCGCGAAACCTGCTCTCTCTTCTTTTCGGCATCGCAGCGCGCCTTCAGCACCTTGATTTCCGGATAGGCGACATCGTTGGAATATCGTTGCGTATCGGCCAACTGGGCGCAGGTAGTGGGTATCAGTTTCTCCTCGTCGGCTTCATGCCCGTCGGTGTGGGCGAACGCAGGCAGTGAGGTGAACGCGAGAAAAGCGGCTGTCATCAACAGGGTACGAAAGGTCATTTCATCAGCTCCTTAGGGATTGGGATCGGTGGTGCTTTCAACGAGTTCGAACATTCGAACACTCGCCGGGCGTCGTCCCGCGCAGGCGGGGGAGGCGTTGCGTTTACAACATCCGTTGAAGCACTTAGCGTGACGCTGAACGCCATCGCGCTGTGCGCGATGGCTGGGGATTGCAAGGTCCATGGATTAGAGCTCTTGGCAGAGCAACGTCTATGGATTACCGCCATCGCGGGAATGACGGGAAAACGGGACGGAACGGTTGTTCAAGGTTCCCGGCCGATCACAGCACGCGCTTCATTTCGGCGTACTGACCCCGGGTGCGGATGATCACGTCCACAGTCGCGTCGCCGCGGTTCCTCCAGAACCAGCCGTGGTTGCCGTCGAAGGCCGCTTCGAGCACACCATCGTCGGAAGGCACGTTGCGTCCTTTTTCATAGCTGGTGTTTTGTCCGCCGCCATCACCGTGCGTGTCGAAATTCACCGCGCCGCCTTCGGCCATCCAGCTGAACTGCGCCTGCTCGCCCAACTTCATGCTGAGTTTCACCTCCGAACCCTGGCCAGGTTCGAGCGTGATCCGCATCTCATCCCGCCACTCGTCGGCCGCGGGCGATGCCGGCGGTTGCGCTTCGGTGGATTCCTGCCCGGCGGCAGGAGTGGCCGCAGCCACTTCGGCTGATTCCGCCGGCGCAGACGCCGCGGTTTGCGCCGCTGCCGCGTCGGCCGCTGCGTCGATCGCAGCCTCTTCCGCCAGTTGCTCCTTGATCTCGCCCATTTCCGTCAGCCCCAGCACCCCGCCCACGCGGGTCGGGTCGATGCCGTATTCGGCCGGAAGCACGACGGTCACCAAGATCACAATCGCCGCGACCAGGGCGATGACGGTCGAACGTTGCAGCTGGCTGGAGGTGGGAAGGTCGGATTGGGGCGGTACGTTGGTGTTGTGCATGGATGTGGTGTCCTGTGGAGAGTTCACGAAACGAGAAAGCCAGTGAGCTGGTAGCCGACCAACACAAAGCCGGCTGACATCATGGCGACATTGGCGGAATAGGCGTGGCGCCAGAAGCTCTGCGTCCGACGCCAGTACCCCATCGCGATGAGGATGGCGCTGAGCGCCAGCAGCTGCCCGATTTCGACGCCGACATTGAAGGCAAGCAGGTTGGGAATCAGTCCATCGGGCGAGATGTCGTACTCGATGATCTTCGTCGACAACCCGAAGCCGTGGCAGAAGCCGAACAGCAGCGTGGCGACCTTGGTGTTGGGCTGGAAACCCAGCCACCGCTGGAACGCGCCAATGTTGTCGAGCGCCTTGTAGACCACGGACAGGCCGATGATGGCGTCGATCAGGAAGCTGTTGATACCGATGTTGAAGTAGACACCGAGCAGCATCGTCGTCGAGTGTCCGATGGCGAACAGCGTGACGTACAACGCGATGTGCTTCAGCCGGTACAGGAAGAAAATCACGCCTAGCAGGAACAGGATGTGGTCGTACCCGGTGGCCATGTGCTTGGCACCCAGGTACATGAAAGACAGCAGGTGGACGCCGGAGATTTCCTGGATGTAGCCCTTGTCCCCCTCTGCCACTGCGTGTGCCAAGGCGTCGTTCGCCCCGAGCAGTAGCAGTGCAAGGCCGAGAAGCAACAGCATCACGGGGCGCAAAGTGCCCCCGCGATCGGCTGCGGCAGTCGCCCCTGAAGATGCTGCGTTGATACGATCGAGTACTGGTTTCATGTTGGATATGGACTCCTAAAAAGGTTTCAGGTAACGCCACGTGGCCCAGGGCAAGTGCATCGCACCGTGCCGGGTGATATCCGCATGCGACACCGGTCAACGTGTCTCCGCGCGCCGGAATACCCGCCGCCGGGGCCTCTTGAAGTTCAGGGATTCTTCCCGGCCCGGGTGCGGCCGCCTCCCGCGAAGCCGGGTTTCCGGCATTGCAGGAACGACGGCGCGACCCGCATCGTGTGGCCTCACTGCCATTGCGTAGCGAGGATTAACCGCGCCGCTGCCAGCTCGTGCTCGGCCTGTTCGAGCTCCAATGGCGCATCGGTCATGGCGATCTCGGCGGCATGCAGGTCCGACTCCGGGTTGCGCGCAGCTGCGACCCATCGTGCGACTTCATCGCGGGTACGTTCGGCCAGTGCAACGCGTTCCTGTGCGAACTCCAAGCGCTGCTGATCCGCGACCACCTCGATGAAGCGCGCGGTGGTGCGGCTGGCGATATCCAATCGCGCGACATCGCCGGCGAACCGCTGGCGCGCCACTTCCGCCGCGCCCAAAGCCTGACGCGCACTACGCTTGCCGCCCAGTTCGATCACCCGGCTCAACCGGAGGGTGGTCTCGGCCGATTGCATGCCGCCCAGCTCGCCGGTTCCGGCGACATTTTCGAAGTCGCCACCCACCACCAGCGGCGGGCGTGGCCCGCCGCGCTCGGCTCGCGCCTGCGCGGTGCGCAATTGGGCCGATTCGGCTTCGAGGGCGGGATTCTGATTGAGGCTGCGCGCGACGGCCTCGTTCAAGCTCAATGAACCCAAGGGTTCGGCTGCATGTCCCGCACTGGAGACAGCGCTGCACGCCCCGGCGATCGCCAGGGTTAATAGCCAACGCAAACTCACGGAAAAACCTCCGGATACCCGACAAGAACGCGAAAGGAAGCCGCCCAGGGCGGCCCTGCTAGACGCGGGTCAGGAAATCGGAGGTCGGAAAGGTTCGGAAATGCGCTTGAGCGGTGCCAGAGGCGCAGTGGTCCGGGAGGCGACGGTACTTTCCAGCGGTACCAACTCCAGCAGCGGGGCACCGGTCAATACCGTCGACGTGGCACAGCCGTGACTGAGATGCATCAGGCTGTGCAGGCCACCCTCGTCCTCATCACCCGTGGCGTCCTGGTTACCGCCATCCAGGAGCTGAGGATGCGCATGATCGTCCAAGTGGGAGTGCCCACCGTTGGCGGCGTCTTGCGACGTATCCGCCTGCGCCGTGTGATCGAGCGCGTGTATGCCGCCGAGGGAGGCAAGCGCCGGATTTACCACCATGCCAAGAACCAGCAGCGCCAGCATTGCTGCGCGCACCAGGATTGACAGTGGTGGACCGGACCTCCGCATCCAGCGATCTTAGCTAGCGCCTTGGCCGCTCGCAACCCGAACCAGTGGGCACGTGCCCGGGCGCACGGCCACCAATACCGCCGGGCCAGCAAACCTTGCTTTCGATTCTCTTGAGCCCTGCGGCAACAGTTTGAAGAGAACTATCAGGTGCCCAGGAATCCAAGCGCCCACCGCCCGAGAAGCCACGCGACTACAACCCATGCGGCGACAATGAACACCGCGGCGCAGTAGCTGACAGGCTTGATCGTTGTCTGCTGTGCCTGCACACGGGCCGACTCCATCACTTCCACGGGCGTGAGCCGCGCTACCAGAGTCACCCCCAGTGGAATCAGCAGCAGATCATCCAGATAGCCGATGACGGGGATGAAATCCGGAATAAGATCAATGGGACTAAGCGCGTAGGCTGCCACGAGAACGGCCAGTATCCGAACGGGGGAGGGCGTGCGAGCATCGCGCGACGCAAAGTAGACAGTGAGAGTGAGCAGTTTGAGTCGGTTGGCGTGTGCCTTGAGGGAGTCGAACATGCCAACCCCGTCAACTCGTGAACTGCAGGACCGCCGTGGTGCCGTGCTGCGGGTCGGACTTCAAATCCAGACGCCAGCCGAAGTGTTCGCACAGCCGTGAAATCAACTCGAGTCCGATCCCCGAATCACCGCCACCTGCACCGACGCGCGCCATGCGTGTGTAGATCGCGCTGATCTGTTCGGGGCTCATGCCGTGGCCGGGGTCGTGGATGACAACGGTGGCGTCGTCTTGCAGGCTGATGTCGATGCGACCGTTGTCGCTGTTCTCGATCGCGTTGCGGAGCAGGTTTCCGACGGCAGCGCGGACGATGCCCGGCGGGGCGAGGATCTCGCAGGGTGGAAGCGGTGCCAAGCACAACTGCAGCGACTTGCCCGCGGTGAGGTGCTGGTGATCTTCGATGATCTGTGGCAGCAGCGCATCCAGCGCCAGCGGCTTGCTGGTGTTTGCG
>MIDV01000134.1:14352-39340 GCA_001830245.1 Lysobacterales bacterium RIFOXYA1_FULL_69_10
TTGATGAAGGTGCGCTCGCGCTCGACGAATTGCGCGTTGCGCTGCAGGTAGTCGTTGAAGGCGTCGGCGATGACGACCAGTTCCGAACCTGCATCCGGTTCGAGCTCGATCCGTTCCACGCCGTGCTCCGGTCGCATTGCGCCGATACGCTGGGCCAGCCGACTCAAGGGTCGCAGCAGGTGGCTCACGCCGATGGCCGTGGCGATGCCGATGGCCAGCAACAACAGCAGGGCGGCGATGACGGTCAGGGATTCATATGCGGATTCGTCTATCGCGAACTGCTCGATGTCCATCGCCAGCGTATAGCGCGTGCCGGCATCATCGTGCACCAGCACAACATTGTTGGAGTCGCCGATACGCAGATCGTCATGCAATCCCTCATCCAGCCCCTGCAGGGCGGGGGGCAGGTCGGGATCATCTGCACCGACATAGACGATGAAGCCCGCGGTGTCGTCCCAGCGGTAGGTGGGTTCGTCCTTGCTGCGTTGGATGAAGTGGTCCAGCTCAACCGTCAGCAGCGACTTCCAGACAATGCGCTCGACGTACTCGATGACGACCGTACCCTGCGCGATGATGGCGATAGTCAATGCGCTGGCAAAGACCAGCAGCCAGAGCGTGATCCGGCGCCGGAGGCTATGCGGCTTGCGCAGCGCGATCACGGGTCGTCCCGAGTAGCCAAGCGCGCGAGCCGGTAGCCCACGCGAGGCACTGTCTGGATCAGCTTGACCCCACAGGGTCCGTCGACTTCACGGCGCAGTTCGTAGATGTGAGAGCGCAGCATGTCCCCGTCCGGTGGATGGTCGCCCCACAGGCCCGACTCGAGTTGCTCACGGGTCACCACAGCAGGGCTCGCCCGCATCAGGATCTCCAGCAATTTCCGTCCCGCCGGGAACAAGTGCAATGGTTGCCCGGCACGACTCGCCTCCAGGGTGGACAGGTCCAGACGCAGATCGTCAACCTCCAGCACCGTCCGGCGCACCCGCCCCTGTGTGCGTGCGCGCAGGGCTTCAAGGCGAACTTCAAGCTCGGGCAGTTGGAAGGGCTTTGTCAGGTAGTCGTCGGCACCGGCGCGGAAGCCGGCAATCTTGTCCGGCAGCTCATCGCGGGCGGTCAGCATGACGACCGGGATGTCGCTGTTGCCCTCATCACGCAGCTTGCGCAGCACTTCCGGGCCGTCCATGCGGGGCAGCATCCAGTCCAGGATCAGGGCGTCGTAGGACTGGGTGAGCGCCAAGTGCAGGCCGGTAATGCCGTCCGGTGCCGCGTCCAGGACGTGGCCGCGCGCCTCGAAGTATGCGAACAGGTTCGCGACCAGGTTGCTGTTGTCTTCAATGACCAGCAGGCGCATAGGGGTTCGGGACAGTCGCGCTTCGGGAAACCAGGCAGTCTGAGGCGGAACGTGTCGGAATTCCGTCGCCCGCAGGTTAACCGAATTCATACCGTCCTCCGACGCCGTTCCGACAGGCCCCGGACCGGTTTCCGACAGACCCGCGACCGGCTTCCGACGTGGCCGCCGCGAGCATGCGCGGCATGTCTCGTCGCGGCCGTGCACGCATGCTTTCCGAACCTGTGGTTGTTCTGTGGTGGTTACCGTTCGCGGCCTTCGTGCTGCTGTCAGCATGGTTGCTGGGCTTCCATGGTGATGTGTGGCTGGCCGACCGGCTGTACGCGTGGGAGGGCGGACGCTGGTCGCTGCGCTCGCACTGGCTGAGCGAGCGCGTGCTGCATACCGGCGGGCGGTGGGCCTCCGTCCTCGTCTGGCTGGGCGTGGTGGCGGCGTGGGTGGTGACGCTGCTGCGCCGACAGAGGAGTGCGTGGCGTAGGCCGCTGGGCTATCTCGCCCTGACGGTTCTGCTCAGTACCGGGTTGATCTCGCTACTGAAGTCGCTCAGCGCCGTGAGCTGCCCGTGGGACTTGGAGCGTTATGGCGGCACGCATGCCTACCGGAGTCTGTTGCAGGCGGCCGGAGATTCGTCAGCGGGGTGCTTCCCCGCGGGCCACGCCAGCGCCGGCTATGCGTGGCTGGCGCTGTTCTTTTTCTTCGCCGCTGTAAAGCCGTCCTGGAGCGGCCGGGCGCTGGTGTTTGGTATCGGCTTGGGTCTCGTGTTTGGCATCGCGCAGCAACTGCGTGGGGCGCACTTCCTCTCGCACGACGTTTTCACCGCAATGATCTGTTGGTCAGTCGCGCTGGTCCTGGGCCGCTTGGTGCTGCGTCCGCGCGTCGCAGGAGGTGCCGCATGAGCAGCGTCGCGTCGTCCGCGCCGTTCTCGCTGTCAGGCGCCTCGAGCCGCGTCCGGCAATGGCGGCCGACCGTCACGGTGGAAGCTCTGGTGATGCTCGCAAGCGGCTACTTCGCCCTGGCGTGCAACCTGCCGTTCTGGGGTGCAGCGCTCGAGCATGGCTGGGAACAGTGGCGGCTGGCGTTGGCACTGTTCGCACTCGTGTTCGGGGTGCACAGCGTGCTGCTGGGGGTGGTGCTGGCGCGACCCTGGGCCAAGGCCGGGCTGACGACCTTGCTCATCGTTACCGCGTGCGCAACGTATTACATGCAGTCCTACGGCGTGTATCTGGACGCGGACATGCTGCGCAACGTGCTCCGGACCGACTGGGCCGAGTCGCGCGAGCTGCTTACACCTGGCTTGGGCCTGTACCTGCTGGTGTATGCGGGCGTGCCCAGCGCGCTGTTGTGGCGGGTGAAGGTCGTGCGGCGCCCCGTCGGCCAAGCCTTGATGGTGCGTGCCGGCTTCCTGCTGCTGATGTGGGTGCTGATGATGGTTGCCGCCGCCCTGTCGTTCAAGGACGTGTCGTCGCTGATGCGCAACCAGCATGAGCTGCGCTATCTCGTCACGCCCGGTAACTATCTTTACGGGTTGGGCAACCTGGCGCTCGCGCAGCACGCACAATCCGAACCACACCTTCTGCCGGTTGCCGAGGACGCACGTCAGGTGCCTGAGGGCGGCACCCGCAAGCCACGTCTGCTGCTGCTGGTGCTGGGCGAGACGGTACGGGCGCAGAACTGGGGACTCAACGGGTACCGACGCCAGACCACGCCGGAGCTCGCCCGCCATGACGTGGTGAACTTCAGCCAGACCCGGGCCTGCGGCAGCAGCACCGAGGTGTCGCTGCCATGCATGTTCTCGCCGTATGGGCGTCAGCATTACGACGAAGACCGGATTCGTTCGCACGAGTCGCTGCTGCACGTCCTCCAGCGTGCCGGTGTAGACGTCCTGTGGCGTGACAACCAGAGCGGCTGCAAGGGCGTATGTGATGGGCTGAAGTTCGAATCTGTGGCGGCATCCACGGATCCAGGGTTATGTGACGGCCCGCGCTGCTTCGATGAAATTCTTCTGGAGAACCTGTCCACGGAAGCCGACCCAGGCAGTGGCGACAAGCTCATCGTCCTGCACATGCTGGGCAACCACGGGCCCAGCTACTTCCAACGCTATCCATCGACTTTCAGGCGGTTCCTGCCCGCGTGCGAGAACGCCGAGTTGGGCCGTTGCTCGCGCGAGGAGATCGTCAATGCCTACGACAATGCGGTGCTCTACACCGATCATGTACTGGCGCAGGCGATAGCCCGCTTGGGAGAGATTGAGGGCTACGATCCCGCCCTGCTGTATGTCTCCGATCACGGCGAGTCGCTGGGTGAGAACGGCCTGTACCTGCATGGCATGCCCTACGCGATTGCACCGCAGGAACAGTTGCGGGTGCCCATGCTGATGTGGTTTTCGCCCCGGTTTGTGGCTGCGGCGGATATCAATCTGTCGTGCGTGCGTGAAAGCGCCACACAGCCGGCCAGTCACGACAATCTGTTTTCCACCGTGCTTGGCCTGTTCGACGTGCAGACCGCGGCACGGGTGCCCGAACTCGATTTGCTGGCCGCCTGCCGCACTGCAGGGGCTTCGAGATGAGCAGCAGAGACATGGATGGCCGCCCGATGAAAGCGCGAAAGACCGGCCTGAATCGCGTCATCGCAGCGGCTGGAAACTCGTGGCGGGGCCTGCGCGCCTGCTGGATCAACGAAGCCGCGTTTCGCCAGGAAGTGGTGCTTGCCGTCCCGTTGCTGGTCGCAGCGGGCGTGTGGCAGGTGGGCGGCGTCGAGCGCGCCCTGATGATGGCCGCGGTCCTGCAGGTGCTGGTCGTGGAGCTGCTCAACAGCGGCATCGAGGCCGCGATCGACCGGATCGGACCTGAGCATCATCCACTCAGCGCACTGGCGAAAGACGCCGGTTCGGCGGCCGTCACCGTGAGCCTGTTGCTGGCCGTCGTGGTCTGGGTCTGCATCCTGATGTAGCTGTTCAGGCTGCGCTGATTTTTCCGACAACTCTCCGACACCTGCCGCACGGGCTTCCGACCGGTGGCCGACCAGCATGGCTGCGCCGCGTCGGTGCGGCCCAGGGTGCGTCGATGCTGTCGAGAATATTGGCACCGGTGAAGCCGGTGATGTGGTTCTTCCTGGCGGGCCTGCTGCTGCTGAGTACGGCACGGCTGGGCCTGTCGTTGTGGCAGTTCGATGCGGTGACAGAGGCGCACGGCTGGTCAGTGGTGCTGCTGCAGGGCCTGCGCGTGGACGTAGCCACGCTGTGCCTGATGTTCGGGCTGCCGGCGGTGGTGCTGTTGCTGCTGCCGGCGTGGCGGCCCGTACACGCCATCGCGTCGCTCTGGCTGGCGTCGTGCTTGGCCTTGTTGCTGTTGCTGGAACTGGCAACCCCCGGCTTCATGGGCGAGTACGGCTTGCGTCCCAACCGCCTTTTCATCGAATACCTGGCCTACCCGCGCGAGGTGCTTTCCACCCTGTGGAATGGGCGTCCATGGCAACTGGTCCTCGCACCGATCGTGGCGGCCGCAGCATTGGGGTCGGGTTGGACGCGGGCGTGGCGCCTGTTTGCCCGTCCGCAGCCTGCCGCGCCCTGGATACAGCGGGCCGTGTGCGCCGTGCTGGTATTGCTCCTGTCGGCGCTGGGGGCGCGCTCCACGCTCGGCCATCGGCCCCTGAATCCGGCAATGGTCGCGTTCAGCGCCAACCCGCTGGTCAACCAGCTGCCGCTCAATTCCTTCTATGCCCTCGCCAATGCCACGCGACAGTGGCTGAAGCAGGAAGACAGCGCCATGGATTTGTATGGCCCGCTGCCGGAGAAGGACGTGGTCGCCGCCGTCCGTGCGACCAGTGGCCTGCCGGACATCGCCTTCACCAACCCTGACATCCCCACGCTTGCCGCGCGTGTACCGACCTACTCCGGAAAACCCAGGAACCTCGTGATCGTGCTGGAGGAGAGCCTGGGCGCACAGTTCATCGGCCACCTGGGCGGCCTGCCGTTGTCGCCAAACCTGGATCGACTGAGCGAACGCGCGTGGACATTCACCCAGATGTACGCCACCGGCACGCGCAGCGTGCGAGGCATTGAGGCCGTGGTCGCGGGGTTTGCCCCCACGCCCGCCCAGGCAGTGGTGAAGCAGCCCAAAGCGCAACAGGGGTTCTACACCCTGGCGCAGACCCTCAAGGCGCGCGGCTACGACACTACCTTCTACTACGGCGGGCAGAGTCACTTCGACAACATGCGTGGCTTTTTCTTCGGCAATGGTTTCGACCGCATGATCGATCAAAAGGATTACGCAGCGCCGCAGTTCACCGGGTCGTGGGGCGTCAGCGACGAGGATCTCTTCGACCGTGCCGATGAGGAGTTCGACCGCCTGCACGCGGCTGGCACGCCATTCTTCAGCTTGGTGTTCTCATCCAGCAACCACGATCCGTTCGAATTCCCGGATGGCCGCATCGGGTTGTACGAGCAGCCCAAGCAGACCCGCAACAATGCGGCCAAGTACGCCGACCACGCTGTTGGCCAGTTCTTCAAACAGGCGATGGCATCCGACTACTGGAGCGACACCGTCTTCCTGGTGGTCGCCGACCACGACTCGCGCGTGTTTGGTGAGGACCTCGTGCCGGTGGACAACTTCCACGTTCCGGCATTGATCCTGGGCGCGGGTATCGCTCCCAGGCGCGATGAGCGGATTGCAAGCCAGATCGATCTGGGGCCGACCCTGCTCTCGCTCATCGGAATCGGCGATGCCACGCCCATGACCGGACGCGACCTGAGCGATACGACGCTGCGGGAGCCTGGCCGCGCCTTGATGCAGTACGACGGCAACTACGCGTGGATGCAGGGCGAGGATGTGGTGGTGCTGCAGCCACAAAAAAACCCACAGCAGTATCGCTATGACTTGAATTCAAAGCGCCTGCGGTCGGCGCCGCTGGATCCGACGCTGGCGAGAACTGCACATGCGCAGGCGCTATGGGGCTCATTGGCCTACGACAGGCGTTGGTACCGAACGCCTGAGCCTTCTCCATTCAAGAATTAACTGCCCCCAAGGCGGTTCTCTCGGGGTGGTCGCATGTCTGACGCGGCCAGTGCTCATGCAGATCATCGATCGCGTAGGCATGCGTGTGGCGGTTGCCGGCAGTGTCGTGCTGCCGCAGATGCGGGTGGGCGGAGGGCAGGTCGTCGTGGTCGTGGGCCAAGGCCTGGGGATCATCCGCCGGCCATGCGCGCCACGCCGTCAGTAGGCCCATCAGCGCAACGCCGGCCAGCGCCACCTGCATGTCGTAGCGCGCGCGGAGCGTGCCTGCCAGCGGGTAGGCCAGCGACCAGCCCACATGTGACAGCACGAACTGCGCGGCGAACAGGAACGGCAGGTTTTTAGGGTCGGAGGAACGTCGCAGCAGGCGGCCGCCCGGGGTCACGAACCCGGCGTAAGCCATGCCGAGCACCGCCTAGGCCGAAACCAGCACCGGCCACGTCATGCCTCCCATGGCAGTCCACGCCCCCAGCGCCGCCACCATCGCCACGGCGGCCGCCACGAGAACGCCGGCAGGCCTCGCAGTCCAGGTGCCCGCAGGTGGACGCGCATCCCGAGCAGGGGCCGGTCATAGGCCCTCCGGTGCGCGGGGCCGTGGAGCCATTGGGGAACAGGGCACCGCGTCGTCGGCCAGGCGGCCGGCCTCTTCATCAAGCTGCGCAACTTGTTCCTCATCGCGGGTAGTCAGGCAACGGGGCGGGGCGCCGAAATAGGAGGCATTTCAATGGCACGTGGCATCACCCAGGAACAGGTCAACGCGGCGGCCGACGCCTTGCTCGCGGCCGGCGAACGGCCCACCGTCGAGCGCGTGCGCGCCCATCTGGGCACCGGTTCGCCCAACACGGTCACGCGGCTACTCGAGAGTTGGTGGCAGGCGTTGGGCGCACGGCTCCAGGCGCAAGAGCGCCGCATGGCGCTGCCCGACGCGCCGGAGGCGGTGCAGGCGCTGGCGGCGCAACTGTGGACCGCGGCGCTGGAGGCGGGCCGCGCGCACGCCGACGCGGCGCTGGCGCAGGACCGGGCGGCGGCGACGGCCGAGGTACGTGAGGCAGCGGCAGAGCGCGACGCGGCCACGGCCGCCGCGGAGGTCTCCCAAGCCGAGGCCGAGGTCGCCCGCACCGAGCGCGAGCAGGCGCAGACCCGCGTCGCCGACCTGCAGCGCCTGGCGGACCTGCAGGCCGGCCAACTCAACGACGCCCACGCCCTTGCCGAACGCACCCAGCAGGCGCTGGCCACGGCCCAGGCCGACACCGCCGCGCTGCGCACGCAGCTCGACGCCGTACGGCAGGACGCGGCCGCGACCCAGGCCGCGCACACCGCGCACCTGCGCCAGCTCGAGGACCGCGCCCATGCCGAGATCGACGCGGCGCGGCAACAGGTGCGCGAGCTGCGGGCGGACGCGGCGCGAGCGCACGCGCAGCCCCGCCAGACCGAAGACGGCCTGCGTCAGGCCTTGGAGACGGCGCGCACGGCTTTGGTGGCCGCCGAGCGTGAGGCGGCCACGCAGCGGGGCCGCGCCGAGGCGCTGGCGCAACAGGTCGAGGCGCTGGGGGATCTGCCGGCCGTGCTGCGCGCGTCCCTCGCCGACGGCCCGAAAGCCCGCGGCAAGCGGCCATCCGCACCGCGTGCCGCCAAGGTGCCGGCTCGCGGTAAGCCACTGGCAGTGCGCGCCGCGCGCAGCACCAAGAAGACGCCGTGACCTCACGGAAGGCAGCCATCATCGGAGCGTGTGCGAGGGGCTGATGCGCGTACGGCACCGCCGGCGTAAGCTGGGGCCTCCGTCAGCAGCGGGGCGGCCACGCCGCACACCATGACGACCCACCACGACACGCCCGCGCCGGAGGCGCGCGCCCGACTCGAAGGAACTCGGGACGCATACCGGGCGCGCATGCAGGCACGGGACGAAGAGGCGATGCGCGTGGCCATCGCGTGGGCCAGCCAAGGCACCACTCGCCTCAATGGCCGCTTGCGCGTGGGGGACGAGGTGCAAGAACGCCCCCGGCCGGACGATCTGCCGCTGGCGGCCCGACTGCGTGAGGCCGGAGAAGCGTGGTATTCACCGGCGCTCGTCGGGGTGTTCCTGCGGCTGCGGCCCGAGCCGCTGGCGCAGCGGGCCGGGGTCGCCGTACGCGAACTGGATGCGTGGCCGCCCGGACCCCAGCTGCAGGCGTATCTGGCGGCCGTAGTCGGAGTCCTGGACAAAGCGATCGACGTCCACGGCGGCGACGAGCGCCGCGCGGCCGCGTGGTACTTGGAGTGCGCCGTGCCCGAGTTCGACGGCCGTACCACAGATGCAATGGTGCAAGACGGCCGGCAGGGTGCGGTGGTCGAATACTTGGACGAACGCCGGGACGCGTGACTGGATGGCTCGACCACGCTCAAACCCAACGTTGAAGGTCGTCCCCGATCAGCATCTCGTGGACGAGGTAGCGGATCTCTTCGTGCACCCTGCCTTTGCGCGCGTGTGTATTTCACGCTACGTGGCTTGCCCGGACGATGAGCGGGCCCGGGCCGTGTACGGGGCGGTCGAGCAGCGAGCGCGCTCCGCCGGCGTCGTGACCGAGCTGGTCGACCTTAGACCAGCGCCGGCGGAGCGTCTCAATGCGGTGACTGAGCGAATCTGCGAACGTCGTTGGGTGCGCGATGGGATGCCGCCGACGTACGAGCGCGTATTCGTGCTGGACGGTTTCGACCTGTTCAACGAAGACGACAAAGCGACGTACCCCTTCAGGACTGAGATGCAGTGGGACGAGCACCACGGCTGGCTCTTCATGGGCCGGAATCTGCCGGCACTGCGGAACCTCTTCAACAACTACCGGTTGCCGCTGTACGGGGCCGCGAGCGGCATCACCCCCGAAGAGTGGCGTGCCGAATGTCAGGGCGACGCTCATTCCGGTTGATCCGTCCACCTCCGCAACTCGCTTGCGGGGGGCGGTACCTAGCCTGAATTTACGGGTCCGGTGTTCACGCGAAGCTACGGAAATCAGGAAAGTGCACATGCGTTTGTGCGACAAAAGGTTCGGTGTACACGCGTCAGTGCGCGGGAAGTACACGGAAAGTGCAGACGCGGGGCACTCACAACTGCGGTGCCCACGTCGGTGAGTAGAGCTTGATAGCTACAACAGCAATTGGGACATCTCCGCGATGGCAGTTCTGAACGCGACCAACAGCGAGACTAGAACACCGCCTTTGGAACGTCTGATCGGATTCGACACAATCCGGCGCCCCTTTGAGTCGTGGTACGCGTTCGTCGCGCGATTGATCAGGGCAAACTTGCTCACCGATGTAGAGATTCGACGTCAGGTGCCGCCTGACTGGGTGAGATGGGCGTTTGCTCCAGACAGCGTCCTGCCAGGCGATCTGGCAACACTCGGTCCATATTTCCGCCAGTTGTCAAAGCCGGAGATCAAGATCCGGCCTGGAGCCTGGCAGCCTTTCCCTGAACTGTCGAGTTCGCCGCCCGAATGTCTGCGGATCTGTCCACGCTGTATCGGGGATGGATACCACTCCTATGCATGGCAGGGGGACCTGATCGCTCGGTGCCCCGTGCACCACGAGCCACTGACGCACCACTGCCCGCATTGCGCTACGCAACTATTGTGGCAATCACGGAGCCCCGGGCTTAGCGCTTTTCAATGCCCGGCCGGTTGTCTCTTATTGGACGGAATCCACAGTGGGCTCTATGTCCCCGACGAGCTGGCCATCACTCAAGCTCTGCAAGAACACTGGCAGTGGACGCAATCTCTCAGCGCGGCCATCACCTTCGTCTCGGGCCCAATGCACATCGCCTATCCTCCGTATCTCGCAAGCGCCCCCTTGCGAATGCCGCCCTTGCCTTCGAAGGGTCTTCTGCCTGCGCTGATGCATGCATTACAAAGTTCGGGCGTCACCATGCCTGGCTTTAAGCCGTACCACGAGCAGTCGCGGGGGCATTGGACCATAGAGGCAAAAAGCTGGACGTGGAAGGAGAGCGAACCCAGCACCGAAGATCAGCTGGAGACGTATCGCCGCGCCTTTCGAAGGGGCGCATACCGGACGCACGTGCCTATCGCAACTCGAGCGCCTATTGACGCGTGGCTTGCCGCTAGCGAATCCGCGCACGGTCGCTGGCATGGCGGTGAAGTGGAGGAGGGCGAACATTGTTCGACCTTGGTGCTCCCTTCCTATCTGGTTACCAATAATGAACTTACAGGATTACGGCGCCTGCTTGCTCGAGGGCGCGATCCCGAGCTGGCATGCGCACATTACCTACAGGCTCTAGTCGACCTGCTCGAGCATGCCCGTCAGCGACGCATAGCGCTCGACAAGCTAGACCACCCATCGCCCCACATTACGGTCGCCGAGTCAGTTGACGCCATCGTGCGTACAGCGGAAGGATACTGGCGGTTATCAGGCTTCACCCGAGGCGAAGATGATTCGCGCGCCTCATGGCTGGATTACCGAGAGCCCGCCGAGATCGCCGGCGGCATGATTCACATCATGCGCCGGAGTGGACCCCCTTGAGGTGCGGGCTGAGACCAACTGTTGCGCCCCTTCGGGGCATGGCGCGGGGTGCAGCTTGAGGCAACGAAGAAAACGGCTGTTAGCTTGCGTCTCGCGGCCTCGTCAGCCGAAACGCAGTCGAAGTAGAGACCCGTGCAGCGCGTGCCACTTTCGTAAGCAAAAAATCTTCTCGCCACTCTCGCTCATAGCTCTTTCGCAACCACTGCGGAGAAACGTGATTGCGGCCGTTTGGCTTGGCGAGGCCCGCCACCTGCGCGAGGTGTCGGATACGACGTCCGATCCAGACCTGAGTTAGCTCTGGCGACGCGTTGCGGCGCGTCTCGCGCAAGAAGAAGTGGTCACGAGCGCCAGGCAGAAGCTGTTCCCCACGAATTGACCCCCACGCCATTAGCAAGGTGGCATCACGACCAACGAAGCGAATCCTGGGTTGAAAGGTCTGCAACCGCCCGAACGGCCTACGAATCGTGAGGTCTACGACATCGCATTGCTTGCCATCCTCCATAATCACGCCTGGAACTAGATCATTGAAGCGCAGTTGGGTCACTTGGCTTGCGGACAATCGACATAGGACAACAATAAGCGACTTGTCTTGGATGCCATTTCGATCTTCCTCGCATGCGTTGAGAAGCGCTTCCACGGTCCGAGTCACGGTCATGGGGACTGCCATCGGAAGACCGATCGCAGCGCGTTCCGCCTCCCATGCAGCGTAGATCTCGGGTCTTCGACGCCGGAGACGCTCATCATCGAAGGGCAAATGAAGCGCACGATGGGCCTTATGGAGCATGTTTAGCCGCCAGTTCGTAGTGGCCGGAGCGACACATTCGATGCGAGCGTTATGACCAGCCAGGTGGAGCCCCTCCAAGATGGCTTCCGCCATGCGCATTCGCAGTCGGCCGGCGACGGCCATCGCGCAATGGTCGTCAATGAATGCGCTCAAGGATTCCGGCGCCAGTGCAACGGGAGGGGAATTGGCCAAGGGCAGTGGCGTGCCGAATCGCAGCCTGTGCCACGTGTCCCAGTAGCGAAGGCACACGGCATACTGCATCAGCGTCCGCGGTGCGACCGTAAAGTCGGTCAGAATCCGATCGACCCAATCCACCATGCCACACGCTCCCGGACGGAAGCGGAAGAACCAATCGGGAGCGAAACTTAGCGAGCAACCGATTGGGATACACCGCTATAGACGGAAAGGATACGGATTGCAGCGGGAAAGGCTACGAAATTGCTGCTGGCGGACAGACCGCAAGGGTGACGGCGACCCGCCCCGGGTTCAAGTCCTGCTATTTACATAATATGCATTATGCGAAGTGGAGCAAGGGCCGGGACCAAGGGTAAGCGCCCCCGCCGGCGTGTCATCGGAGCTGGCCAGTTCCAAGAGCTCCGGCTCTCCCACGGCTGGTCCATCGAGCGTGCCGCTGACCTGCTCCAAGTCACCGAGCGCACCGTTCGCAACTGGGAATCCGGCACGGCTCGATGCCCCTACGCCGCCTTCAAGCTGCTGCGCATCGTCGCCGGGCGAAAGCTGCTTGGGGACGCCTTCGGCGATGCCTACGTCGTCGGTGACGTCCTGATCAGCAACGAGGGTCACCGGTTCCCGGCTGCGGACCTCGCGTGGTGGTCGCTGCTGTTCCGCCAAGCCCAGGCGTTCCGGGACAACCTCGCCGACAAGCATGGCCGCCTGCCGGTTTCCGCCGCCTGTTCGCTGTCGAGGCATTGCAACGCCCCGGCCTCTTCGGTAGGTTCGAAGCGTTCCGCTGCTGTGGTCCCCAAGGGGGTAAAACAGCAGTCTGGCCCCAAGGTGGCCCCAGAAATGGGGGCTTTTCACCAGTCAGCCCCGGGAACAGCCGCCACCGACCGGGACGCGTTCCCGGTAGGCCCGGGTAGTAACACGGGCCAAAAGTCTGCGCAGATCGACCGCCGGGTGCCCGCATGAGCGCCCTCAACCTGCGGTTGCCCCCTGCCCTCAAGAGCGAAGCGGCAGCCTACGCCCAGACCCTTGGGATCTCGCTCAATGCCTTGGCCGCCGTGGCCCTTCGGGACTACTTGGACGCTCGGCAGCGGTCGCCGGAACAGCCCACAGCCGAAGGCGGCGGGAGCGGCGTAGCCGCCCCGCGGCCCGCGCCTGCGGCGGCCCGGCCGACTTCTACGGCCGTACGCATGGACCAAAAGCCCACCGCGCCCAGCCCCCGCGCGACCCCAAAGGTCGGGCGCAACGACCCCTGCCCCTGTGGCAGCGGCAAGAAGTTCAAGCAGTGCCACGGGGGTGCGGCATGAGCCGCGTCGATCGACGAGTGCGGGCACGCCGCGAACGGGCTACGCGGAACGTGGTGTGCGCTCTGCGCGGCGTCCTCGGGACGCTGCTGTTCCCTGTGCGCCGACCTGGCATGTGGCTGCTGTGCCGGTACCTGGACGTCTTCTTCCGCCTGTACTACGGCGGCCGGGTCGACGCGGCCTTCCGGTTCGCTCGGTTGTGGCCGTCGCAGGTGCCTGTGCTGGTCGACGCTCTGCAGAAGACCGGCCAGCGCGTGCCGGCGGTGCTGCTGTGAGCGCGGGCCTGAAGGCTATGGCGCATGGATGCGCCGCTCTGCTCTCAGGCGCTCGAGCGCCGCCGGCGCCGCTCGCAAGCCGGGACATAACCTCCAATGGCAGCCCGCTTTTTTGCTGTCCGGCGTGGAAAGAATTTCCGGTTCGGTCGGATTTTAGTGATAATCAAACGGCGGAAGCCGGGGAGAAACTTTCGTGAATAAACGAGGGCTATGCATTATGCGAAGTGCAAGTCAGTGCCGTTTCAGTCGAGCTACGGTGTGCCATCTGCCTGCATCCTGTTGATTTGCCTAGGATTCCTTCCCCGCTGGAATCGTTCGGTCTAGGTGGTCGGCAGACGTCCTGTCACCGCGTAACGGGGTCAGCATGGCCGAAGTGCGCGAAACGGTCCACTGATCCGATCGAGGCGGCCGGGTGCATCGAGCGTGCCGGCATCCGGAGTACGGCGGTGCAACGGGCGACTGATGCCGTGCGCGGCCCGGTGCTCGGAGAGTCCCCGCGGGGCTGCGCCCCGTCCGGGGCACTCCTGCGCTCCGGGCCGTACAGGGTCAGCAGGCGCGCAGGTGGCGCCGGCGAGACTTGCGGGTGAACGGTACGCGCCGGAGCCACGCGGCGGCCGGAGATCTCGATCAAGAGCGGTCCCCGTCCATCCATGGACAAAGACGGGCCATCCATGGCCCTTTAAGAGCGCTCCGCGCCCCGGCCGACCATCCCTCAAGCAACCCGCTTGCGGGCCTGAAGCTGCGTCACTGCCGCACTGGCGAACGGGATGACGTTGGAACTGCCCGACTCTGCCGCGCGAGCCTTGGGCGTCGTACGGTGGTGGCCGAACTTGCCCCGGTAGTGGATCAGCATCCCGATCAGCTCACGCATGGGGATGCGGTCCTTCTCGGGCGACACCAGATACTGGCCACGAATCTTCCAGCCCTGCCACGGTCCTGTTAGGTCGATTCGCTGGTACAGCACGGCGTCAGCCATGAACTGGAGAGCTTCGTCGTAGGTGGGCTTGGCGCTCATGCCAGCACCCCCGGCACGCGCTGGCCGTTCTTCTGCAATGCATCGAGCAGCACGGGCACCTGTGACGGCCACAATCGTGCGAACCGAAAAGCAGCGTCAGTACGGCCGCCGTAGTACAGGCGGAAGAAGACGTCCAGGTATCGGCACAGCAGCCACATGCCTGGGCGACGGAACGGGAAGGTCAGAGTTGCGGTTACACCACGCAAGGCGCACACGACATTGCGCGCGGCTCGTTCTCTGGATGCCCGCAGACGGAGGCGGGCGCTCATGCTGCACCACCATGGCGGTGCGGACGGAACTGGGGGGTCAAGCTAAGTCCCCCCCTACCCCACGCGGCTAGCGTGGAGGGGACTTGCCGACCGCCCGGACGCCCTGTGGCGCTCTCCGCACGTGTGAAGCTTCCATGCTTCACCACTGAACCGACCTCGACGTACCGAGGTGCGTGGTGGGACTCTACCTGTAGACCTTTGCGCTCCGCAAGGTATGCATTATGCGCAGTCCTATGGGCTCGCCTTGCGCCCTAGCGGTCCTCCTCCCGAGGCGCCACCTGGGCAGCTCCATGCGGGGTTTCCCGTGCAATCAGTGACAGGTTCCGGAGGTAGATGAAGAGCCCGGCTGACTGGCCGACGATGAACACCGGATCCTCTCGATGGATCGCGTAGCTCAGCAGCACCGCACTGCCCGCCAGGCTGAAGTACCAGAAAGCCTTCGGCACGATGGAGCGTCGGGCCCGTTCGGACGCGATCCATTGCAGGACGAAACGCGCTGAGAACAGCGCCTGGCCTGCGAACCCGATGATGATCCACGCCCAGGTGTCGTTCATTGCTTGGCCTCCTCGTTCCGCGCCGCGATGGCCGAAGCCGGCCCTACAACGCGCACTTCGCCAACCGGGCCGGGCCTGCGCCGCAGCCAGGCCACACCGGCCAGGTCGAACAGACCGACCCAAAGCCGCTGCAGGTTGGAGTACTTGGACGCCCCGGCCGTTCTGGGACGATGCCTCACGGGGACACTGAACGTGCGCCAGCCGTCCCGCTGGAACAGCGCCGGCAGATACCGGTGCATGTGCCGAAAACGCGGAAGCGCGAGAAACGCATCACGTTCGAACAGCTTGGTGCCGCACCCGGTATCTGGAGTGCCGTCATTCAGCAGCCGCCCGCGCACGGCATTGGCGACCCGTGATCCCAGACGCTTGCTCCACGTGTCCCGTCGCTGTTGCCGCCACCCCGCCACCAGCCGGCAATCCGGGGGCAACTGCGCGCGTTCGGCCATGAGCCGTGGAAGGTCGGCGGGGTCGTTTTGGCCGTCCCCGTCGAGAGTGGCCACCCAGGCCGCGCGAGCGATGGACACGCCCGTGACGATCGCCGCGCTCTGCCCCTGATTGCGGGCATGGGTCGCGACGGTCATCTCGGGGATGTCCCGTGCCGCTGCCGCCAATACCGCAGCCGTCCCGTCCCGGCTGGCGTCGTCGACCACGATGATTTCCATGGTGATCAGCGGTCGCAGCGTGCTGACGACTTCGTCCAGTAGATGCCGGATGGTGTCCGCCTCGTCATAGACGGGAATCACGACAGACAGAGCAGGGCCGGACATGGCGGGCGCGTGTGGCATGCAGTCGGGCTCGTGGGGGTCGCAGGAAACGTGGCCGTTGGGGGCAGGACTCCACCCCGGTTCTGGGAGGGCGTGCACTCGGGCCAGTGTGGAGGCGGGAGCGCCCAGCGCTTTGACATTGGTCAATGGTTTCCCCGCACGGCCGCCCAACACTTGCCGTATGACCGCCCCGCTCCGCGCCTACCGCACGTTCCACCCCGGTCATGTGGGGGTGGTGCTGCTCATGGTCGCCGCGCTGGCCGCGGGCATCGGCATGCGTGATCCGGCGCCTCCCGACGAGCCGCGGTTTGTCCTGATGGCCCGGGACATGGTGGAGAACGGGTCCTGGCTGTTCCCGCATCGCGGAACGGAGCTGTACTCCCACAAGCCTCCGTTGTTCATGTGGCTGCAGGCGTCGGCATTCCGGGTGGTGCATGACTGGCGGATCGCATTCCTGCTCCCGTCCCTCTTGGCGGCACTGGGCACGCTGTGGCTGACATGGGACCTCGCGCGCCGGCTGTGGAACCGGCGCATTGCGATGTACGCCGTCGCCGCCCTGTTCGCCACGCTGCAATTCGGCCTGCAGGCCAAACGCGGCCAGATCGACATGGTGCTGATGGCGTTGACCACGCTGGCGCTGTGGGCCCTCGCCCGCCATTTGCTGGTGCGGCGCGAACGATGGTTGGCCGTGCTCGGTGGCCTGGCGGCTGGCATCGGCACCGTAACCAAGGGTGTCGGGTTCCTTCCACTGCTGGTGTTCGTGCCATGGCGCGCGCTGCCCGCTCCGTTACGCGGTTCACAGCCCGTTGCGGCGTCGTGGGTGGCGATCGGTTTCGTGGTCGGCGCGTCGGTCTGGCTGGCTCCGATGCTGTGGGCGGCCCTAGGCTCGCACAACGCTGCAATTCACGCTTATGTGGATGACCTGCTGTTCCGCCAGACGGGCGCGCGTTACGCCACCCCTTGGCACCACCAGCAACCGCCGTGGTACTTCCTCCAGGTGATCGCCACGCTGTGGCTGCCAGGCGTGCTCCTGACGCCCTGGCTCCTGCCGGCATGGTGGCGGCGAGTGCGGCGCCGCGACCCTCGCCAATGGCTGCTGCTCGGCTGGGGCGTGCTCGTGCTGCTGTTTTTCACGCTGTCGCCGGGCAAGCGCGAGGTGTACATCCTGCCGGCCCTGCCCGCCTTCTGCCTGGCAGCGGCGCCGTTGCTGTTCGGCCTGCTGCGCCAGCCGGGACCAAGGCGCGCGTTGGCCGGTTACGTCTTTCTGTTGGCACTAGCACTGGTGGTGGCGGGCGTGGGCGGCCTGGCGGACGTGAACGGGATCGCCAGCGAACTGGCTCAGCAACGGGCCATCGACGCAAGCGACCGAACGCGTCTGTTTGCATGGTTGCTGGGCATGGGCGCCACGGTGGGCACGGTGGCCGTTGTGTTTGCCTGCCACAGGCCCGGGATCGCGACAGTGCTGTCGACCGCGATCGTGCTGACGGGGTACGGCGTGGGACTGACGCCGGCGCTGGATGCTAGCAGTTCCGGTCGACGGCTGATGCAGGCCGTAGGCACGCACCTCGGCGCAGACGCACAACTGGGGCTGGTGGCCTGGAGCGAGCAACTGATGCTGCAGGCCGACCGTCCGGTGCGTGATTTCGGCTTCGAGCGTCCGGTGGATGCGCAATGGAATGACGCGGGACGTTGGCTTGAAGACGACCCTTCGCATCGCTGGCTGCTGGTGCCGGCATCGGCCCTGCGTCCGTGCCTGGATCGTCGCCTGACCGTCGCCATCGGCCGGTCCAACCGCCGCGACTGGCACCTGGTCCCCGGCACTGCCTGGAGCGGCCATTGGCCGACCGCTGACCGGCAGCGTCACGCCCTGCCCCGCCCGCATGACCCGGCTCTTCCCCGTACTGCGAAGGTGGCCTCCCCATGATCCTCGTCACCGGAAGCGCCGGCTTCATCGGCGCACATGTCGTGCAGCGGCTGCTCGCAATGGGTCACATGGTTGTCGGCATCGACAACCACAATTCCTACTACGACCCGGGCCTCAAGGCGCGCCGGCTCGAGGCGCTGACCGGCCAGCGCGGTTATATCCACGTCCGGGGCGACATTGCCGCGCCGGGGCTGGTGGCGGCCATGTGCAGGCAATACAGGCCGCGGGGCATCGTGCATCTGGCCGCCCAGGCGGGCGTCCGACACTCGCTGGTCGATCCACACGCCTATGTCGAAAGCAACCTGGTCGGCTTCGTCAATGTGCTGGAGGCCGCACGGCACCACGCGGTGGACCATTTCGTATACGCGTCCAGCAGCTCGGTCTATGGCGAAGGTGGGCACGCGCCGCTTGCAGAAGATGCGCCGACCGACCGGCCGCTGAGCCTGTACGGCGCGACCAAGAAGGCCAACGAGCTCATCGCCTACAGCTATGCACACCTGTACGCGATGCGCTGTACCGGGTTGCGGTTCTTTACGGTGTACGGACCCTGGGGGCGTCCCGACATGGCGCCGATGCTGTTCGCCAACGCCATCCTGGACGGGTCGCCGGTGGTGCTGTTCAACCACGGCCACAACGCGCGGAGCTTCACCTATATCGACGACATCGTCGACGGCGTGGTCCGCGTGCTGCAGTCCCCGGCCGAGGCGCCTGCGGGGGGGCCCGATCAGGCTCGCGTGTTCAACATCGGCAACCCGGTCTCCACGCCACTGCCGGCGTTCGTGTCTTTACTGTCACGGGCGCTGGGACGGAAAGCCCGACTCCAGTTCGCGCCGCCCGCCGCGGCCGACGCCACGGAAACAACGGCCGACACCCGGCTGTTCGAAGCCACCTTCGGCCCCCAGCAGTTCACGGCGCTGGACGCGGGGCTGGGGCGCCTTGCGCACTGGGTTCGCAGCGAGCGCGCGCAGCGTGTCGGCCGGCGCGCTCGGTCTGGCCGTCGCACGCACACGGGCACCGCCGCGAGCACCTGCGTCCTGCGCATGGATCCATCGCCCGAGCCGGGGACGCCGTAGGCGCGCCCCGGCAGGACGAGGACGGCGTGAGAGCACTACCCCTTCATCTGCCCCGAGATCCACTCCCGCATGTGCCGCTCCAGCGTCTCCAGCGGTACCGAACCGGTCGACAGCACCGCGTCGTTGAACGCGCGCAGGTCGAAGTCGTCGCCCAGTTCGCGTTCGGCGTCGGCGCGCAGCTCGGAGATCTTCAGCTGGCCGATCTTGTAGGCCAGCGCCTGGCCGGGCCAGCCGATGTAGCGGTCGATCTCGTTGGTGACGTCCTGCAGGGTCTTGGGCGAGTTGTCCATGAAGTAGTCGATCGCCTGCTGGCGGCTCCAGCCCTTGCTGTGCATGCCGGTGTCGACCACCAGCCGCACGGCGCGCCACATGTCGTAGGCCAGCTGGCCCATGCGGTCGTACGGGTCGTCGTACAGGCCCATGTCGTAGCCCAGCCGCTCGGCATACAGGCCCCAGCCCTCGCCATAGGCGGTGAAGTACCCCACCCTGCGGAACATCGGCACGTCGCCCAGCTCCTGGCCGCGGGCGAACTGGAAATGGTGGCCGGGCACCGCCTCGTGCAGGCTCAGCGCCATCATTTCCCACTTCGGCCTGACCTCGGGCTTGTAGAGGTTGACGTAGTAGTAGCCGGCCCGGGTGCCGTCCACGGCGCCGGGCTGGTAATACGCGGTGGTGGTGTCGGGGGCGATGTTGTCCGGGATCGGGCGCACGCCGTACGGCAGTCGCGGGATGGTCTTGAAGACCTTGACCAGCTCCGGATCGATGCGCTTGGACATCGCCTGGTAGGCCTCCAGCAGCGCTTCGGGGCTGTCGTAGAACAGGTCCGGGTCGGTGCGCAGGTGCTCGAAGAACGCGGCGAGGTCGCCGTCGAAGCCGATCTCCTGGCGCACCTGCTCCATCTCGGCGCGGATGCGCGCGACTTCCTTCAGGCCGATCTGGTGGACCTCGTCGGCGGTCAGGTCGGTGGTGGTGAACTGGCCGACGAGGAAGTCGTAGTACGCCTTGCCGTCGGGCATGTCGACCGCGGCGATGGTCTCGCGCGTGCCGGGCAGGTATTCGTCGTTGAAGAAGGTGTTGAAGTCGCGGTACGCCGGGATCACGGACTCGCGGATCGCCTTCTGCGCGCTCGCCTGCAGCGCCTGGCGCTCTGCGGCCGGGATGCTGTCGGGCATCCGGGTGAACGGCTTGTAGAACGGGCTCTGCGCCGGGTCATCGACCAGCTGGGATTCGATCTGGCCGGGCACGCGCTCCATCAGCACGCGTGGCGGCGTGTTGCCGGCGGCCAGGCCCTCGCGCATCAAGCCGGTGGTCTGCTCGACCAGGGCCGGAATGGCCTCGAGGCGCTTGATCCAGTCGCGGTAGTCGTCGGCGTTGCGGAACGGCAGCACCTCGGCGATGCCTTCGGCCGTCTGGATACCGCCGCGCTGGCTCAGCGGGCGCTGCCACTCGTTGTACTTCTGGCGCTCGACCGAGCGCTCCAGCTGCCATGCGAACACGTCGTAACTCAGCCGGTCGGACTCCGACAGCGCGTCGCGATCGATGGCGCGCAGTTTCTCCAGTGCGGCACGGTCGGCGGCCTGCCGGGCCTGGATCGATTCGAGGCTGAGGTCGCTCCAGCGGTGGTTGAAGCGGTGGTCGCCGCGGTAGCTCGCCGTCTCCGGGCTCTCGCGCATCCCCCGCTCCCACTCGGCGTCGAACAGCGCGTGCAGGGCGCGGCTCTCGGGCGTCTTGTCGGCGAGCGTCGTGCGCGTTTCGCTGGCCGTGGCCTGTGCATGGGCGGGCGCGGGCAACGCGGCCGCCGCCAGCGCGGTGGAAATGGCGGCGGACAAAAGAAGGGTGCGGATCATGGCGGACTCCCCGGGAACGAATCCCCGAGTCTAGCCCTGCCCTGCCCCGGCACCCCCATGACGAAAGTCCCGGGGCACGGTGCGGGCGGTCACGCCGTTTGCAGTCCGGACCTCAGGCGACGCGGCTCTCGTCGGTGGTAAACGACTCGCCGCAGCCGCACTCGTCGGCGGCATTGGGGTTGCGGAACACGAACTGCTCGCCCAGGCGCTGCTGGACGAGGTCAATCGTGGTGCCATCGACGATCGGCAGGCTCAGCGCGTCGACGAGGATGCGCACGCCGTCCTGCTCGAACACCGTGTCGCCCTCTCGCTGGTCCTTGGCGAGATCGGCGTTGTGCTGCCAGCCCGAGCAACCGGTGCGCGTCACGCCGAACCGCAGGCCGATGGCGTCGGGCGTTTCGGACAGGTAACGCTGGACTCGGGCCAGCGCGGCGGGGCTGAGGGTGATGCTCATTGGAACTCCGGCGATAAAGGGCGCGGCAGGCCGAGGATTGTACGGCGGATACCCCGGCGGGGCTGACTGCGACGCGACCCGTTCAAGTAGACTGCGGCGTTCTTCATATCGGTCCGCACAGGCGAGGAATCAAGGCATGACGGTGGTCAGCGTCCAGCAGGCGCTCGCGGGCAAGGTGCCCGCCGGCGGCGAAGTCACGGTCCGCGGCTGGGTACGCACCCGGCGCGATTCGAAGGCCGGGCTGAGCTTCGTCAATGTCAGCGACGGCTCGTGCTTCGCGCCGATCCAGGTGGTGGCGCCCAGTTCGCTGCCCAACTACGAGGACGAGATCAAGCGCCTGAGCGCCGGCTGCTCGGTCATCGCGCGCGGCGAGCTGGTGCAGTCGCAGGGCCAGGGCCAGTCGTTCGAGATCCAGGCCTCTTCGATCGAAGTGGTCGGCTGGGTCGAGGACCCGGAAACCTACCCGATCCAGCCCAAGGCGCACTCGCTGGAGTTCCTGCGCGAGGTCGCGCACCTGCGCCCGCGCACCAACCTGTTCGGCGCGGTCACCCGCATCCGCCACTGCCTGTCGCAGGCGGTGCACCGCTTCTTCCACGAGCAGGGCTACTACTGGATCAGCACGCCGATCGTGACCACGTCCGATGCCGAGGGCGCGGGCCAGATGTTCCGCGTGTCCACGCTGGACATGGCCAACCTGCCCCGCGACAAGGCCGGCAACGTCGACTTCAGCCGCGACTTCTTCGGCAAGGAAACCTTCCTGACCGTGTCCGGCCAGCTCAACGTCGAGGCCTACTGCCTGGCGCTGAGCAAGGTCTACACCTTCGGGCCGACCTTCCGTGCCGAGAACAGCCATACCACCCGCCACCTGGCCGAGTTCTGGATGGTGGAGCCGGAGATCGCCTTCGCCGACCTGATGGAAAACGCGCAGGTCGCCGAGGACTTCCTCAAGTACCTGTTCCGCGCCGTGCTGGACGAGCGTGGCGACGACATGGCGTTCATCGCCGAACGCGTGCAGAAGGACGCCATCACCCGGCTGGAGGCCTTCATCAACGCGCCGTTCGAGCGGATCGACTACAGCGACGCCATCGGCCTGCTGCAGAAGTCCGGCCACACGTTCGAGTTCCCCGTCGAATGGGGCCTGGACCTGCAGACCGAGCACGAGCGCTGGCTGACCGAGCAGCACGTCGGCCGCCCGGTGGTGGTCTACAACTACCCCGAGCACATCAAGGCGTTCTACATGCGCCTCAACGACGACGGAAAAACCGTCGCGGCGATGGACGTACTGGCGCCGGGCATCGGCGAGATCATCGGCGGCAGCCAGCGCGAGGAACGCCTGGACGTGCTGGATTCGCGCATGGCGCAGTTCGGCTTGGATGCGGAGCACTACGGCTGGTACCGCGACTTCCGCCGCTACGGCACGGTGCCGCATTCGGGATTCGGCCTGGGCTTCGAACGGCTGGTGGTCTACGTCTGCGGGCTGTCCAACATCCGCGATGCGATCCCCTACCCGCGCGCGCCCGGCAGCGCCGAGTACTGATGACTGAGCCGCTCTGGAGTGCGTTGAAGTGATCCTGTTCGCCGCCCTGTGCTTCGTCGGCGTGGCCATCGCCGGCATCACGGCGTTCGTCATCTTCTGGCCGCTGACGCTGGTGCATATCCGCGACCGCCACCCGGCGCTTGCCGACGAGCTTGGCGAAGGCGCCTTCGCCAGGCCCGAGGTGATCGCGTGGCTGCTGCGCCGCGACTACCGTGCCGCGGGCGACCGCAACCTCAATGGTCTGGCGACGCCGGCCTGGGTGTCGCTGGTCACGATCATCGGTGCGCTGGTGTGCTCCGGCCTGCTCTGGCTCCTTTCGATGGTGCTTGCATGACGACCCATACGAACGACCGCTGGTGGCTGGCCACGCTGGGTCGCACCGTGGTGTGGGCGCGCCTGCGGGTGCGCGAGGCCGGCACCGCGGAAGTGTTCGACAGCGATGGCAACACCCTGCCCTACGACAGCGAGGACAGCGCCCGCGCGGCGCTGATGGACGCCGAGTTCGTCGAGTACGAGGGCATGGACGAGGAGGACGCGCAGGCGCGCGGCTTCACGATGGCCGAGCTCGACCCGCCCCGGGCCGAGGACGACGATCGGCTGGCGCCATTGATGGTCCGAAAACTCGCTACCCGGCATTGACAAACGTTAGTTAATTCAAAGGCATACGGCATGGACCTCGACCTTTCTGGCAAGCACGCGCTGGTCTGCGGCGCCTCCGAGGGCATCGGCCGCGCCGCCGCCCACGAGCTGGCGCTACTGGGCGCGAGCGTCACGGTGCTGGCCCGACGCGCCGAAGCGCTGCAGGCCGTGGTCGATGCCCTGCCCGCCCGCACTGGGCAACGCCACGGGCGCATCACCGCCGATGTCTCGCAGACGGACGCGCTGGCCGGGAAGGTCGGGGCACTGGCCGCCGAGCGCCGGGTGGACATCCTCGTCAACAACACCGGTGGCCCGCCGGGTGGCCCGGTCGCCAGCGCGACGGCGGATGCGTTCCTGCAGGCGTTCACGCGCCACCTTCTGGCCAACCAGGTGCTGACGCAGGCCGTTCTGCCCGGCATGCAGGCCGCCGGCTGGGGCCGCATCGTCAACGTGGTGTCGACCTCGGTGCGCGAGCCGATCCAGGGACTCGGTGTGTCCAACACCACGCGCGGTGCCGTGGCCGCCTGGGCCAAGACGCTGTCGCGCGAGGTCGCCTCCCAGGGCGTCACGGTGAACAACGTACTGCCGGGCTTCACCGAGACCGGCCGCATCGCCCAGATCGTGGGCGATCGCGCACGCAACACCGGCAAGTCGGAGCAGCAGGTCGCCGACGGCATGAAGGCCACGGTGCCGGCCGCACGCTTCGCACGTCCCGAAGAAGTTGCCGCGGCGATCGCGTTCCTGTGCTCACCGGCGGCGGGTTACATCAACGGGGTGAGTCTTGCGGTGGATGGCGGCCGCATGCAGTCCATCTGACTGGCAGCCGGCCATACGCCCGCGCACGTCACGCAGCGCCGGGGCACGCCACGTCGGGGAGGCAAGGCAAGCGGTTGACGCCCGCGTTAAGCTTGCCGGATGCGCCTTTCGCACTGGATCGACGGCAAACCCCGGGACGCCTCCGACGGCCGATGGCTGGACGTGCACGACCCTGCATCGGGTCGCCCGTTCGCTGAAGTACCCGCTGGCAGCGCCGATGTCGTCGAAGAGGCGATCGACGCTGCGGCTCGCGCATTCCCCGCGTGGTCGGCCCTGCCCAACAGCGAGCGCGCCCGCTGGCTGGAGAAGCTGGCCGATGCGCTGGAAGCCCGGCTGGACGACTTCGCCCATGCCGAGTCGCGCGACGGCGGCAAGCCGATCCGGCTGGCACGCGAGGCCGAGATCCCGCGCGCGGTATCCAACCTGCGCTTCTTCGCCCACGCCGCGACCCAGTTCGCGAGCGAATCCCACCACGGCCAAGCCGGCCTGAACTACACCCTGCGCCGGCCGCTGGGCGTGGTCGCCACGATCTCGCCGTGGAACCTGCCGCTGTACCTGTTCACCTGGAAGATCGCGCCGGCGCTTGCCGCCGGAAATACCGTGGTCGCCAAGCCGTCTGAAGTCACCCCGGTGACGGCGACGATGCTCGCCGAGCTTGCGGCGGGCATCGGCTTCCCCGATGGCGTGCTCAAC
>MIDV01000134.1:39367-43620 GCA_001830245.1 Lysobacterales bacterium RIFOXYA1_FULL_69_10
GAGCTGGGCGGCAAGAACCCGACGCTGGTGTTCGCCGACAGCCGCTGGCGCGAGCACATGGACACGCTGGTGCGGTCCGCGTTCCAGAACTCCGGCCAGATCTGCCTGTGCGGATCCCGGATGCTGGTCGAGCGCAGCATCTACAGCGAGTTCCGCGACACCCTGGTCAAGCACGCGTTGGCGTTGCGGGTGGGCGATCCCATCGACGAGGACAACCGCCTCGGCCCGCTGGTGTCGCAGGCCCATTTCGACAAGGTCGTCGCCGCCATCGAGCGCGCCCGCAACGAGGGCGGCACGGTGCTGTGCGGCGGGCAGGCGCTGGATCGCCCGGGGTGGTTCGTCGCACCCACGGTGATCGAAGGCCTCGGCCCGGACTGCACCACCAACCGCGAAGAGATCTTCGGGCCGGTGGTCACGCTGCAGCCGTTCGACAGCGACGACGAGGCCCTGGCCCTGGCCAACGCGGGGGAATACGGCTTGGCAGCCTCGGTGTGGACGCGCGACCTTGATCGCGCCCACCGCATGGCCGCCGACCTTCGCAGCGGCATGGTCTGGATCAACACGTGGCTGATGCGCGACCTGCGCACGCCGTTCGGCGGCACCGGCGCGTCGGGCATGGGGCGCGAGGGTGGCATGGAAGCGATGCGATTCTTCACCGAGCCGACCAACGTCGGCATCCAGTTGGAGCTTTGATGAAGCAGCATGACGTGATCAATTTCCTCGGCGTATCGCGCTGCGTTGGGTATGCGGCGGCGTTGATTGCTGCCGCGCTGACTTTGGGCCTCCTGCTGCTCGCACCCGTTCTTGGGTTGCCGCGCGATGTATTGGTGCCATCGCTCGTGCAGGTCGTCATGGGTGGATTGGCCCTGGCATGGATAGCGGCGCTGACCCGATGGCTGGTGCGCAGGATGACGTTTGAAACCGCTGGAGAACATTGATGACCGGACTCGACGACCTCCTCCAACGCAACCGTGACTGGGCCGAGCGCGTCTGCGCCGAGGACCCGACCTTCTTCGAGCGCCTCTCCGGGCAGCAGGCCCCGGAGTACCTGTGGATCGGCTGCTCGGACTCGCGCGTACCGGCCAACCAGATCATCGACATGGCGCCGGGCGAGGTGTTCGTCCATCGCAATATCGCCAACGTCGTGGCGCACACCGACCTGAACTGCCTGTCGGTCATCCAGTTCGCGGTCGACGTGCTGAAGGTCAAGCACATCCTCGTCGTCGGCCACTACGGCTGTGGCGGAGTGCATGCCGCGCTCACTCGCCAGCGCGTGGGCCTGGCCGACAACTGGATCCGCCACGTGCGCGATGTCGCAGACAAGCACTCGACATGCCTGGCCGATGCGGGCGGGGAACCGCTTCAGCATGACCGCCTGTGCGAACTGAACGTCCTCGAGCAGGTGGTCAACGTCACCCAGACGACCGTCGTGCGCGACGCGTGGACCCGCGGGCAATCGCTTGCTGTGCACGGCTGGGTGTATACGCTCCGGGACGGCCGGGTGCACGACCTGGGCATCGATGTCGACGCACCCGACGAGGCCGATGCACTGTACGAACAGGCGCTGGCGCGCATCCGCGCCGACCGCGAAGACCGATGAGCCCGCAGCCATGAGCGACACCATCCGCACCCGTTCCGCGCCGCTCCCGGTGGGCCAGTACCCGCACGCACGACGCGTCGGCAACCTGCTGTTCCTGTCCGGCATCGGCCCGCGCGACGCGGCGACCAATGCCATCGTCGGCAACGTGCATGACGCTCAGGGCCGCCTGATCAGCTATGACGTCGACGCGCAGACGCGCGTGGTGTTCGCCAACGTGCGGGCCGTACTTGAAGCCAGCGGCGCCCGCTGGGAGGACCTGGTGGACGTCACCGTCTACCTGACCGACATGAAGCACGACTTCAAGGCCTACAACGCGGTGTGGGCCGAGTACTTTCCCGACATCGACACCGCGCCGTGCCGCACCACGCTGGGCATCAGCGCACTGCCCACCGAGATCGCGATCGAACTCAAGTGCGTGGCCGCGATCCGCGACTGACGCCCAGGCGACGGTACGCCGCCGCGAGGACACTCCATGACCCTGCCCGCCCCCATCAACCTCCAGGCCTGGATCGACGAGCACCGCCACCTGCTGCAGCCGCCGGTGGGCAACAAATGCATCGTCGACGGCGACTACATCGTGATGATCGTCGGCGGGCCCAATGCCCGCACCGACTACCACTGGGAAGAAGGTCCGGAGTTCTTCTACCAGCTGGAGGGCGAGATGGTGCTGCGGATCCAGGAAGACGGAAACGTCCGCGACATCCGCATCGGCGCCGGCGAGATCTTCTACCTGCCGCCGCGCATCCCGCACAGCCCGCAGCGCATGCCCGGCTCGGTCGGCCTGGTCATCGAGCGCAAGCGGCTGGACCACGAGGACGATGCGCTGATGTGGTTCTGCGTGTCTTGCAACCACAAGCTGTTCGAGCAGCAGTTCCACCTGGTCGACATCGAGCAGGACTTCTTCCGCGTGTTCGAGCGCTTCTACCGCGACGATGCGCTGCGCACCTGCAGCCGGTGCGGCACGCTCAACCCGCGCCCCAGCCGCTACGAGATGCAGGCCGATTCCCAGGCCGACATCACCTGAGCCGGCCGACCTGGACATTCCATGCTGAAGATCGACATCCACGCCCACTACCTGCCGCGCGACTGGCCGGACCTGGCCCGCAAGTACGGCGATGACCGGTTCCCGGTCATCCACCACACCGACGACGGGCGCCACCGCATCTACAAGGACGGCAAGTTCTTCCGCGAAATCTGGTCCAAGACGTGGGACGCGCAGGAACGCATCGACGACTACGCGCGCTTCGGCGTGCAGGTGCAGGTCATCAGCACGGTGCCGGTAATGTTCAGCTACTGGGCCAAGCCGCACCACGCGCTGGAGCTGCACCAGGCCCTCAACGACCACATGGCCGAGACCTGCCGCGCCCACCCGCGCCACTACGCCGGCATCGGCACGGTGCCGCTGCAGTCGCCACGCCTGGCGGTGCAGGAGCTGGAGCGCTGCATGGACCAGCTGGGGCTGCAAGGCGTGCAGATCGGCAGCCACGTCAACTGCGCGTCGGGCCAGCACTGGAACCTGGACGCGCCGGAGCTGTTCGAGTTCTTCCAGGCTGCCAACGACCTGGGCGCGGCGATCCTGGTGCACCCGTGGGACATGATGGGCACCGACACCATGCCCAAGTACTGGCTGCCGTGGCTGGTGGGCATGCCGGCCGAGCAGTCACGAGCGGCCTGCAGCCTGGTCTTCGGCGGGGTGATGGAGCGCTTGCCCAAGTTGAAGGTATGCATGGCCCATGGCGGCGGCAGCTTTCCCTACACCATCGGTCGCATCGAACACGGCTTCAACATGCGGCCGGACCTCGTCGCCACCGACAACCCGCGCAACCCGCGCGAGTATCTGGACCGGTTCTTCTTCGACTCCTGGGTGGCCGACGACCGCGCCCTGCGCTACCTGCTCGACACTTGCGGCGTGGACCGGGTGATGCTCGGAACTGACTACCCGTTCCCGCTGGGCGAGCAGGAGCCCGGCGCGGGCATTGCCTCGCTGGGCCTGGACGAAAAGGAGCAGGCGCGGCTGTACCACGGCACGGCGCTGGAGTGGCTGGGGCTGCCGAAGTCGCGGTTTGCCTGAGGCCAGTGCGAGCAGCTTTCAATTCCCTTCATTCCCGCGAAGGCGGGAACCCAGTGACTTTGGTTTCGACTTCCACCACGAGCAAGAAGTCACTGGATCCCCGCCTTCGCGGGGATGACAGCAAAAAGAACAACGGAAACCCGATTACGTGACCGACCTCTTCACCGACACCCACGCCGCCGCGCTCGACGCCAACGACCCGTTGCCGACACTGCGCAGCGAATTCCACATCCCCCGCGACGGCGACGTTGAGCAGGCCTACTTCGTGGGCAACTCGCTTGGCCTGCAACCGCGCGGCGCGCGCGCGCATGTCGAGGAGGTGCTGGACAAGTGGGCGACCGAGGCGGTGGAGGGCCACTTCACCGGCAGCGCGCAGTGGATGACCTACCACGCGCTGGTGCGCGAGCCGCTGGCGCGCCTGGTCGGCGCCGAGCCGATCGAGGTGGTCGCGATGAATTCGCTGACCGCCAACCTGCACCTGATGATGGCCAGCTTTTACCGACCGACTCCGGAGCGTCCGGCGATCCTGATCGAAGCCGGCGCATTTCCGTCGGACCGCCACGCGGTCGCCTCGCAGGTCGG
>MIDV01000134.1:43739-44301 GCA_001830245.1 Lysobacterales bacterium RIFOXYA1_FULL_69_10
CGGCTCTCATCACGGCCACCACCACCGGACCGGCCCCCTCGGCGGTGTGCGTGCCCGCGGTCCAGGCCAGGGCGACCCCGGCGCTCACCGCGGCCACGACCCCCAGAGCACCGACGACGCGCATCCGGCCGTGCGGGAGCACCGCGGCCACGGCCGCGCGCGGTTCCTGCCAGGTCGCGCTCATCGCGGCGTTCCCTCGGTTGGGGCGAGGACGCGTGCGAGCACGGCGAAGCCGGCCGCCAGCGTGAGCAGCAGCACCGCCAGTCCTCCGACGGCGCGGCCGCCCTCGGGCGCGGGGGCGCCTCCCAGCACGACGTCACCCGAGACGAAGGTGAAGCTGCCCAGGACCCGGTGCCCGTCGAGCGAGAGGCCGTCGTACTCGACGGTCCACACTCCTGCGGGGGCACCCGGGTCGAGCACCGCGAGGAACACGTCGCTCGTGGCCGAGCCGAGCACCGTGGCCGGCAGCACCTCGCCGTCGGGGCCGCGGACCTCGACCCCGTTCTCGGCCATCACCATCGGTCCCGCGAACTCCAGCGTGATCTGGTCCGGTGGTGCCTCG
>MIDV01000135.1:0-5788 GCA_001830245.1 Lysobacterales bacterium RIFOXYA1_FULL_69_10
CTGGCGCACCTGCACGCGGTGCAGCGCCTCGCCCAGGGCGTCCAGCACGCTGGCCCAGTCCGGGGAAAACTCGGCCAGGGCCGCGATCTCGGCCATCAGCGCCGCGCCATCGCCGGCCGACAGCGCCTGCAGCAGCGCACCCACCCGGGTGCGGTCGACGGTGCCCAGCATGGTCGCCACCGACGCATCCGACAGCGCGCTGCCGGCGGCGCCTGCACCGCTATACGCGATCGCCTGATCCAGCAGCGACAGGCCGTCGCGCAGGCTGCCGTCGGCGGCGCGGCTGAGCTGGCGCACCGCGCCCGGCTCCGCGGCGATGCCCTCGGCCTCCAGAATCTTTGTGATCTGGCCGGCGATCTGTTCCTCGTCCAGCCGCTTGAGGTTGAACTGCAGGCAGCGCGACAGCACGGTGACCGGCAGCTTCTGCGGGTCGGTGGTCGCCAGCAGGAACTTCACGTGCCCCGGCGGCTCTTCCAGCGTCTTGAGCAGCGCGTTGAACGCCGCCTTCGACAGCATGTGCACCTCGTCGATCAGGTACACCTTCATTCGGCCGCGGCCGGGCATGTACTGCGCGTTCTCGATGACCTCGCGCACGTCGTCGACGCCGGTGTTGCTGGCCGCGTCGATCTCCAGCAGGTCCATGAACCGGCCCGCGTCGATGTCGCGGCAGGCGCCGCACTCGCCGCACGGTTCGGCCGACGTGCCCTGCTCGCAGTTGAGCGACTTGGCGAAGATGCGCGCGATGGTGGTCTTGCCGACCCCGCGGGTGCCGGTGAACAGGAAGGCGTGGTGCAGCCGGCCGCTGTCGAGCGCGTTGGTCAGCGCGCGCACCACGTGCTCCTGGCCGACCAGTTCGGCGAAGCGCCGGGGGCGCCATTTCCGTGCAAGGACGAGGTAGGACATCGGACCCTTCAGTCGAGCGGGACGTACCGGCGGACATCGTTCGCGCGCTTGCGCGGGCGCCCCGTCGGCAGACCGGCATTGTGCCACGTCACCCACGGCGATCCGGCCTGCCAAAGGCCCTCGCCGGGCGGCACCCGCGGCGATTCAGCCGCCCGCCTTGTGGCCGGGGGCGCCGACGACTAGACTTTGCGCCCCGCAGGCGTGCCCATGGCGCGTCCCGCGGTCCGGAGAGGTGTCCGAGTGGTTGAAGGAGCACGCCTGGAAAGTGTGTAAGCGTCTAAACCGCGCTTCGGGGGTTCGAATCCCCCTCTCTCCGCCAGTTTCCCGCGACGTGGTCCACACGCCACCGTCGCAGTGCGATCAAGCATCGCGCCGTCCTATGGTGGCCCCGTCGGCCCCTCGCGACGCTAGATCGAAAACCCCGCCAGGGCCGGAAGGCAGCAACGGTATCGATCGACGCGGGTGCCGAGGCCAGCCGGCGGGGTCGCCACCTTTTCGGGCACCGCCTACGGCGCGATCGCCAGCGCGTCCGGCTCGCGGCCCGTGGGCCAATGGTCGATGACCTTCCACGTCGCCGTGTCGATGACCGCGACCTCGTCCGCGCCGCTGATGGCCACGTAGACGCGCGGCTTCGCCGGGTCGGCCACGACGCCGATCGGCAGCGCGGCGCGGCCCAGCAGGGTGTCGCGGTAGGCCGCGCCGTCGCGCGCCAGCGGCACTTCGGCCACGCGCTCGCGGGTTTCCGCATCGAACACAGCCAGCGTCGCCGTACGGGCATTGGTCACCAGCGCGTGGCGGCCGTCGGGCGTGAACACCACGCGGATCGGGAAGCCTTCGCTCTGCAGCGTGTAGCGCAGCGCCAGCGTGTCGGCGTCGTGCACGGTGACGGTGCCGGCCTCGCGATTGCCGACCCACACGTCGCCGCTCAACGGGTGCACCGCAAGGCCTTCAGCACCGGCACCGCTTTCGACCACATGCGTGACCTCGCCCTTGGCCAGGTCCACGCGGCCGACGGTGCCATCGGCGATCTTGCTGACATAGGCCAGCGTGCCATCGGCCGACACCTCGACCATGTGGCCGGTGCCCTCGCCCACCTCGATCGCCGATTCGACCGTGCCGGCCTGGACGTCCAGCACCAGCAGGCTGCCGGTGGCCTCCACCGTCACCACGGCGCGCCCGTCGGGCAGCCAACGGATGCCATGCGGGCGGGCGTGGCCGTCCAACCGGATGCGTCTGGCGACCTTGCCGGTTTCAAGGTCCAGCACGCCGACGCTGCGCCCCGGTTCGGCGCCACCGTAGTGCGTGACCAGCGCGAGGCGGCCGTCGGGCGACACCACGATCTCGTGCGGTGCCGGCCCGGCGGGGAATGCGCCAACGCGCCTGCCGTCTTCGAGCGAGAGGCGCCAGACGGTGTCGGCGGACTTGTTGCCGACCAGCAGGTCGGCGGCCAGGGCCGGATTCGCGAATGCGCACGCCGCCAGCAGCAGTAGCGCGGGAACGGACCTGGGCATGGCGATCTCCTCGTGTTGGTGCGCGTTTTGGGAGCGATGGCGCGGGTCAGCGGTCCTGTGAAGGGTGCAACCAGCCGGCGTTGCCGTCGCGGTAGCGTTCGTGCTTCCAGATCGGCACGCGCGCCTTGACCTCGTCGATCACGAAGCGGCAGGCCGCGAACGCAGCATCGCGATGTGCGGCGGTCACGCCGACCCAGACCGCCAGCTCGCCGATGGCGAGATCACCGACGCGGTGCACGCAGTGGGTATCGATGATGTCGAACCGCTCCATCGCCTCGTCCAGCACGCGGCGGCCTTCCGCCAGCGCGAGGGCCTCGTGCGCTTCGTAACGCAACCCGCCCACGTCACGGCCTTCGTTGTGGTTGCGCACCCAGCCTTCGAAGCTGGCGTAGCCACCGACGCGGTCATCCAGCAGGGCCGACCGCAAGGTCGCGGTGTCGAACGGGGTCTCGGACAGCCGGAATTCGGGCATCGCTCAGCCCCCCGACACCGGCGGGATGAACGCGACCTCCGCGCCCTCGCCCGGCGCGGTGGACCAGTCGACGAAGGCGTCGCCCATCGAGACGCGCAGGCGCTCGACGGGCAATGCAAACCCATGGCGCTCGCGCAATTGCGCGTAGAGCCCACGCAGGTCGGCGGCGTCGGTGTCCACCTCCTCGCGCCCACAGCCGGCGGCGTCGCGCAGGCTGGCGAAATAGAGCACGGCCACGCGGACGCTCATGGCGCCTCCCCGACATCGTGCCGCCCACCGCGCTTGGCCAGCAGGCGCGCAGGCCCCAGCACGATGTCGTGCGACAGCGCCTTGCACATGTCGTAGACCGTCAGCGCGGCGACGGTAGCGCCGGTCAGCGCTTCCATCTCGACCCCGGTGCGGTGCGTGGTGCGGACGCTGCATTCGATCCGTAGTGCGTCCGCGCCATCCCACCCGATCGCGAGGCGGCAGCCGTCGATGGGCAGCGGGTGGCAGAACGGGATCAGTTCGTGCGTGCGCTTGACCGCCATGGTGCCGGCGATCACCGCGGTATCGACAATGCCGCCCTTGGCGCTGCGCAGCCCGCTCTCGCGCAACTGCGCGGCCACATCGGCCGGGAAGGACACGCGGCATTCGGCGCGCGCCTCGCGCGCAGTGACGGCCTTGCCCGTGACATCGACCATGGCCGGACGACCGTGCTCGTCGAGGTGGGTGAGGCCGGAGCTGGAGGGACTGGATGACATGGAGGGCGACCGTGAAGCGGAGTCAGATGGTATCGCCATCGGGCAAGCGCGTTCCCTGGTGGAACACCATGCGCCAGCCCGAGGCGTCCAGGCGCCAGAGCGAGGCCCGCATCGAGGCGGTGCGAAGCCCGTTCCGGACGACGACGGCACGGTAGGTCACCACCACGACGCCATCGGCCACCGGCCGTTCGGTGAACCCCGTGCCTTCGAGTGCCACCGATCCTGTCTCCTGGGGCAACCGGTCCAGGACAGCGGCCTTGCCGAAGGAGACGCCAGTGGAGGCGATCTCCATGAAGTCATCGGCGAGCAATGCGTCCAGTGCCTCGCGGGACGCGCGGACGGCATCGGTCAGCAAGGCCTGTTCGCGATCGATGGGTGACGTGGGGAGGTTGTCCATGGTGATCCGGGGTGCTCGTGTTCAGCCGCGGCCCATTCTTTTACCGCACGCGCGATTTTTACCGCACGCGCGATGCTTCCTCCCCTGCAAGCAGGGGGAGAAGCCAGGGAGCCAACCGATGGCACACACACACGCGACTTGAAGTCCGCGCGAGCTCGGAACGAATCACCCACCGACCAGGAACATCTCCACGTGCCGCCGCGATGCCGTTGGCGACCCGCGCTCCTCACTGTAGCGGTCCGCGCGGCGATGCCAGATGTCGGCGACGCGTTCGGCGACCGCGGCATCGCCCGCCGCCAGCAGCGGCCGCAACGACTGGCCGCCGCCGGCGAACAGGCAGGTGTACAGCGTGCCGTCGGCCGAAACGCGCGCGCGGTGGCAGTCGCCGCAGAACGGCGCGGTGACGGAGCTGACGAAGCCGACCTCACCCATGCCGTCGATAAAGGCATAGCGCTCGGCCACCTCGCCCCGGTAATGCGGCTGCAGCGGGCGCAACGGCCATCGCGCGTCGATCACGTCGCGCAGCTCGGCCGACGGCACCACCCGCTCGCGCCGCCAGCCGTTGCAGGTGCCCACGTCCATGTACTCGATGAAGCGCATGACGTGCCCGTGTTCGCGGGCGAACGCTACCAGCGGCAGCACCTGTCCATCGTTGACGCCCCGCTGCACCACGCAGTTGAGCTTGATCGGCCCGAAGCCGGCGTCGACCGCGGCGTCGATCCCGCGCAGCACGTCATCCAGCCGTCCGCGCCCGCCGGACAGCGACGCGAACAGTGCCGGGTCCAGCGCGTCCAGGCTGACGGTAATCCGCCGCAAGCCCGCGTTGCGCAGCGCGCGCGCCTGCCCGGCGAGCAGGCTGCCATTGGTCGTCAGCGCGATGTCGTCCAGACCAGGTACCGCTGCCAGCCGCGCGATCAGCCGTGGCAGGTGGCGCCGCAGCAACGGCTCGCCACCGGTGATGCGCAGTTTGTTCATGCCCAGCCGGGCGAAGCCGCGAACCAGCGTCTCGATCTCGTCGAAGGACAGGCGCGAGGCCGCGTCCAGCCCGTGGTCATCGCCGACCTGGTCGGCGGGCATGCAGTAGGGGCAGCGGAAATTGCACGCTTCGATGACCGACAGGCGCAGGTCGCGCAGCGGACGGCCGAGGCGGTCCCGCGGCCCTTCGCTGGCTGCGGGAGCGTCGATGGGGCGAGGCACGTTCATACCGGATCGGACCGTCGGGCCGTCGGCTCGTTCAATGCGAGCGTCGCGCCCGGGTCGGCCACGCGATACCCGCGCTCGGCCAATGCGCGGCCATCGGCGGCGCTGGCGTAGTGGTAGAGCACGCACCGGTCCAGCAGCTCGCGCGGGTATTCGCGCTCCAAGTCGTCGATGCCGCTGTGCGACGGGTTGCCGACCAGGCCGCAATCGTGCGCGATGAGCTCGTCGTCGTCGGCGAAGCGCGCCAGCATCTCCGGGATCGGCCGGGTGTCGCCGGTCCACACCAGGCTGCCTTGCAGGCGCAGCCCGAACGCGGTCTCTGGCCAGTGGTGGCGGGTCGGGAACACTTCCAGCCGCACGCCGTCGTGCCAGAAGGCCTCGCCGACCGGGATCACCTGGAACGCGTCCCAGAAGTTGGCCCCGCCCTCGGCCAGTATGTTGGGGTAGTCGCCGACGCGCTTGTGCAGCAGCGGAACCAGCGGCGCCGGCACGTAGATGCGGGTGCGGCCACGACGCGCCGGGTCGAAGTAGTTCTCCACGAACAGCCGCTCGAAGCCGGCGA
>MIDV01000135.1:5808-13548 GCA_001830245.1 Lysobacterales bacterium RIFOXYA1_FULL_69_10
GTGACGAACAGCGCACGCGGCGGTTCGCCGTACTGCGCCAGGTAGCCGGTGAGGCCCTCGCCGCCGCAATCGATGGTCAGCCACGGCCCGCCGTCGCGTTCGATCGTCGCCATCGCCGAACCCAGCTCGACCGCCGAGGCACTGCCGACGCCCTGCAGTCGCAGCTGCCAGGCCATCAGTAGCCCCGCTGCCAGATGCGGTCGTAGGCGTCACGCAGCCGGGCGAAGTCGCGCTCGACCGCATCCACCGGACGACTGCCGCGCAGCTTCAGCACCGAACGCCGCAGGCGCGCGAGGTTGCGCTCGCGCCAACCGGTGGCGGGGATGCGCAGCTCGCCACGGTCCAGGTCGATCACCCAGCCCTGCCCTGCCGCGTTGAACAGCAGGTTGTGGGCGTTGAGGTCGGCATGGTCCAGCCCGGCGCGATGGCTGCGCGCGATCAGGCGCCCGGCCTCTTCCCACGGCGCGCCGTCGCCGGCAACGCTGGCGCGGTCGGCGAGCGAACGCACGTTTTCCAGGCGCTCCAGCAGGATCGCGGCCTGGTAGCGCAGGCCGACACGCCGGTAGTACGCCGCGATCGGCCGCGGCACCGGCACGCCCTTCTCCGCGACCGCGCGCAGCAGGCGGAATTCGGCGAACGAGCGCGTCCGGTTGCTGCCACGCCACAGGTAGCGGTCGCGGTTCACCTGCGCCACGAGCCCGCCGCGCAGGTAGCGGCGCAGCACCGCAGGCCCGAATGGCGTCTCGACGAACCAGGCACCGCCGCGCCCGCCGCTTTCCACGGGACGGGCACGGTCGCCCCAGTGCGCGTGCGAGAACCAGTCGGCGCTGGCTTGCCGCACCCGCGTCAGGTCGAACAGAATCGCGCCGTACCCGCTGTCATCGCGGAACGGCGTCAGGCCTTCTGTTGCGTCATACCCCGTCATCGCCCGGAGTCTAGCAATTCAAACCCGCCATTCATCCGGGCCCGTCGCGCGCCCCGACTCGATCTGCCTGCTGCGCCTGTCGGCGCTGGGCGACGTCACCCACGTGGTGCCACTGGTGCGCACGCTGCAGGCGGCATGGCCCCCGGTGCGGCTGGCCTGGGTGATCGGTAAGGGCGAGCACCGCCTGCTGGATGGCCTGGCCGGCGTCGACTTCATCGAATACGACAAGCGCAGCGGCATCGCCGGCATGCGCGGCGTGCGGCGGGAATTGGGCGGCCAGCGGTTCGATGCACTGTTGCAGATGCAGGTGGCGGCGCGCGCCAACCTGCTGTCGGCGTTCATTCCCGCGCGCCGGCGCATCGGCTACGACCGCAGCCGCTCCAAGGACGGGCACGGGTTGTTCATCAACGAGCGCATCCCCGACCGCCCCGGCATCCACGTGCTGGACGCCATCGGCAGCTTCTGCGAGCCCCTGGGCTTGAAACAGGACACCGTGCGCTGGGACCTGCCCGTCCCGGCCGAAGCCTTCGACTGGGCGCGAGCGCAGTGGCCCGACGACGGCCGCCGCACCATGCTCGTCTCGCCGTGCTCCAGCCACGTGCTGCGCAACTGGCGTCCTGAACGCCATGCCGCGCTGGCCGACCACGCCGTCGATGCCGGATGGAGGGTGGTGCTGTGCGGCGGGCGCACTGCGCTGGAGCGCGAGACGGCCGACGCGATCCTCGCGGCGATGAAGCACCCGGCGCTCGACCTGGTCGGCAAGGACACGCTCAAACAGCTCCCGGCCCTGCTGGCGCGCGGTGAACTGCTGGTGACGCCCGACTCCGGCCCGATGCACATCGCCAACGCGATGGGTACGAAGGTCCTGGGCCTGCACGCCGCCAGCAACCCGGCCCGCAGCGGCCCCTACTCGGACCGCCGGTACTGCGTGGACCGGTACGACGCCGCCGCCCGCAGGTTCCGCGGAAAATCTGCCGACACGCTGAAGTGGGGTGCCAAGATCGAGCACGAAGGCGTCATGGACCTGGTGACCGTCGAGGATGCGGTGGCGGCGTTCGAGCGCTACCGTCGCGACCACGGCTGAGTCCGGCCTTCCGGCCGGCCGGCACCCGCAACGTGCTCAATAGGAGTTCCGATGTCCGCCTGGTTCAGTGTCGTCGCCCCGTTCCTGCCCGACATCATCAAGGCCGCGCGACCGATGTTCACGCGCAGCCGCGGCGACGATGCGAAGGCTGCCGCCCTCGTGCCCCAGCAGATCAAGGAGCTGCAGGACGCCGCAGCGCAGAACGCCGATGCCATCCATACCCTGGCCGGTGAGATGCAGAACACCCTGCACTCGCTGCAGCAGGGCGCGGCCGAACTGGAACGCACGCTGGCCCGGCAGGAACTCGCGCTGGCCGCACTCGAACGTTCCAGACGGTTGAGCGTGGTGGCCGTGACCGTGGCCGTGCTGGCCTTCGCGCTGGCCGCATACGCGCTGGCGACCTGAGGGCGGGCTTCCGCAGGCATCCCCACTGATGGCCCATGACCCGGCCTCACAGCCACGGCATGGCCCCCTTCTGTCCCATGCCTCCAGCCTCGCCGACGCCATGACTGCAGGACGACACCCGTGGATACAGGCACTCACGCACCCGGTGCTGTTACTGGGTGCCCTCGGCCTGTGGTGGGCGCTGGACAAGAGCGAGATCGCGGCGCTGGCCGCCCTGGTCGGGACCCAGGCCGTGCTCGCCATCCTCGAAGTCACGGTGCCCGCCGTGCCGCACTGGCGGCAGACACCGAAGCAGAAGCTGGGACTGGCGGCGGTCTACCTGGCGACGCTGGTCGTGTTCGGCCTGGTGCTGTCGCTGTACGAATGGCTGCTCGCACCGTCGCTGGTGCAGGCGCGCGATGCATGGGGCCTGGCGCTGTGGCCTACCGCCTAGCCGCTGCTGGCGCAGGTCGTGCTGCTGTTTTTCGCCAGCGAGTTCATCTACTACTGGATCCACCGCGCGATCCACGCCTCGAGCCTTTTCTGGCGCGTGAGCGGACACGGCTTCCACCATGCCTACCAGAACCTGCACGCGCTCAACTCCGGCGCCACACACCCGCTCGAGGTGCTGTTCCTTGCGCTGCCAGCCCTGCTGATCACCGCATTGTTCGGCGGTACCGCGGAAGCCGCGGCCGGCGCGACCACGCTGCTTGTAGTCAACGCCTCCATCGTCCACGCCAATGTGCACACCGACACGCCCGGACTGCGCTGGCTGGTGACCAGCAGTGCGCACCACCGGCGCCACCACTCAGCCGTCTTCGAAGACAGCAACAGCAATTACAGCTGCAACGCGATCATCTGGGACCGCCTGTTCGGTACGTTTTCGGAAGGCCCGGTCACGCAGACCGGGATCGGGCCGCACGAGCCGACCTTCATGCAGAAACTGCTGCTGCCCGTCCGCGAACCGGTTTACGTCGACACCGCCGCCACGCGGAAGCACGTGGCTCCCCACGATGGCTGACCGGCGCGGTCAGGCTGCGGGGGCGCCGGAGCGGTAGTCCTCGTAAGACTTCTCCTCGACGTAGGCCGAGCCCAGCGCGACGTTGATCTCGCGCTTGATGCGGGCGCGCTCGTCGTTCTCGATGTAGACGCTGCGCGCGAGCTGGACGAAGCCGTCGTCGAAGGCCTGCGCCTTCTCCTTCAGGCGGATGTCGTCCTCGATCACCCACAGCCGCTCGTTGACGGCCTTGAGGTCGGCACGCAACCGGGCGATGTCGTGGCCGGCGGCCGGGTGCGCCATCCAGGTCTTCTCCAGCGCCGACAGTTCGTTGCGGACGTTGGTCAGCTTGGCGGCATCCGTCATCCGCTCGGACTTGATCTGCAGGATGGCGATCTTGTCCAGCAGCTCGCCGAACGACACGGGCACCAGGATCTCGGACATGGGCAGCGCACTCTCGGGTGGGGGCCACGCAGTTTAACGCCCGGCCCGCCTGCTGCCCGCAATCACGCACCGGCCGCTTGTCCACCCGCTGCGCGGCCCGTATCATGGCGCGCCCCGCCCGGCCGCGACTGGCTTGGAGAGGGACACCACCGGAGAGGTGGCAGAGTGGTTGAATGTACCTGACTCGAAATCAGGCAGGCGTTTATAGCGCCTCGGGGGTTCGAATCCCCCCCTCTCCGCCAGATATGCACAGCGCCCCGAAAGGGGCGTTTTGCGTATCTGGCGGAGAGGGATTGGAAGAGAACCCCAACAGGGGTTCGACAGAACGGCAGGAAAGGCGATCTGGGCAGCCGCTGGCTGCCCTCGCGCAGCGAGGGCGAGGGCCACGGATGCCCGAGTCCATCCTCGAGCCCGCCGCAACGGCGGCGTGCCGAGGAAGCTGTGAACCCGCTAGATGTGGACCGCGATCGCGGCTGAAGCCGCTCCTACAGGACCTTCCGGCCGAGGCCGCCGTGCTGCCACTCTTCCGTTGTCCCATCCGGGGGACGGCGCCATGACGCGCCGCCGTGAACAGGGCATCATCGCGGCATGATCGAATTCGGACACCTCACGCATGTCGGGCTGCGGCGCGACCTCAACGAGGACACCTACTACGGCGACAGCGAGCTGGGGCTCTGGCTGGTGGCCGACGGCATGGGCGGGCACGAGTACGGCGAGGTGGCGAGCGCTTTGGCGCGCGAGGCCATTGTCCGCGAGGTCCGCGACGGCACGCCGCTGGACCAGGCCATCCGCATCGCCGACGAGGAGATCATCCGGACCTCGCGCCGCCGCAACGACGCGCTGCCGATGGGCACCACCGTGGTCGCCGCGCGCGTCACCGGGCAGCGCTTCGAGGTGGCATGGGTCGGCGACAGCCGGGTCTACCTGTATCGCGACGGGCAACTGGCCCAACTGTCGCAGGACCACAGCTACGTTCAGGAGCTGATCGCCAACGGCGCGATCACCCACGAGCAGGCGCGCAGCCACCCGCACCGCAACGTGGTGACCCAGGCACTGGGCGTGACCGACCCGCGCAACCTCAACGTCGAGACGATGACCGGCGAACTCCGCCCCGGCATGCAGCTGCTGCTCTGCAGCGACGGGCTGACCGAGGAAGTGGACGACCGCAGCATCGCCAACGTGCTGTCACAGCGTGATTGCAGCGCGCAGGAGTGCGTCGACACGCTGGTCGCCGCGGCGCTGGACGGCGGCGGCTCGGACAATGTCACCGTGATCCTGGTGCGCAGCCACTAGGACCCGCTCCACGTCAGGACCCGCTCCACGTCAGGACCCGCCGCAACGCGGCGGGCGCCACGGCGCCCCGTCACGCCAGCGCCGGTACCTCGATCTCCAGATCGCTGGCCTCGAACCGGTCCCACAACGCGTGCCCGGCCTTTTTACGCAGGCCTGCCAAGCGCGCCTGGTGCGCCTGCAGGTCGGAATCGGGGATGGCGATGGTCGGGCGCGGCCCGGCGGCGGTACGGAACGTGGGGATCGCCGCGGCGGCGGCAGCGTCGGACGACGCGAATCCGATCTCCTCCTGCCCCGACGTCAGCCCGATGTACACCTCGGCCAGCAACTGGGCGTCGAGCAGTGCGCCGTGCAGCTGGCGGTGCGCATTGTCCACGCCCAGCCGCTTGCACAGCGCGTCCAATGAATTGCGCTGGCCCGGGAATCGCTGCCGCGCCAGCAGCAGCGAGTCCTCGATTGCGCAGCGGTCGGCCAGCCGGCCGTAGTGCGCCCCGGCCAGCCGCAGCTCGTTGTCGAGGAAGCCGACGTCGAAGGCCGCGTTGTGGATGACCAGCTCGGCGCCGTCGATGAACTCGAGGAACTCCTCGACGATCTCGGCGAAGCGCGGCTTGTCGGCAAGGAATTCCAGCGTCAGGCCGGTGACCTCCTGCGCGCCGGGTTCGAACTCGCAGTCCGGCCGCAGGTAGCGGTGGAAATTGCGACCGGTGGGACGGCGCTCGACGAACTCGACGCAGCCGATTTCGACCACGCGGTTGCCGCGCTCCCAGCTCAGGCCGGTGGTTTCGGTATCCAGGATGATCTGACGCATCGAGCGAAGTCTACGGCAGCGGTCAGGCCGCGCCGGCCCGAAGTTTGAGCGCGGCGTTGCGGGCAAGCATGTCCACGCGCTCGTTGTCGGGGTCGCCGGAGTGGCCCTTCACCCAGCGCCAGTCGATGGCGTGGCGATGCGTGGCCAGTTCCAGTCGCTCCCACAGGTCGCGGTTCTTGACCGGGTCGCCGCCGGCGGTCTTCCAGCCGCGCCGCACCCAGTTGGGCATCCACAGGGTGATGCCCTGCCTGACGTACTGCGAGTCGGTATGCAGGACCACCGTGCATGGCTCGCTGAGCGTCTCCAGCGCCATGATCGCGCCCATCAGCTCCATGCGGTTGTTGGTGGTGGCGGGGTCGCCGCCGGACAGCTCGCGCTCACGCCCCTTGCAGCGCAGCAGCGCGCCCCAACCCCCGGGGCCGGGGTTGCCGAGGCAGGCGCCGTCGGTGTGGATCTCGACCGTCTTCGATGCTTGATTCATCCGGCCATTATCGCGACATCTCCCGGCGCGTCGACCACGCGGGGTCCAGGGCCGCGTCGACCACGACGCCGCGCTGCGTGGCCAACCGCAGGCGCCGCAGCGGTTGCCTGGGCACCGCGGCATGCACGCGCTTGGTCACCGTGATCGCCACGCCGGCACGCAGCCGATCCATGGCGGCCACCCCGCTGTCGTGGCGGTCGACCCGCCAGTACGGGCCCAACCACTGCACGCTGAGGCTGTCGGCCACCAGGCCGGATCGCCGCAACCGCGCCTGCCACGCGCCCAGGCCGCGCACGTGCAACCCGCGCCGCCACCAGCGGCCACGGTAGGGACTGAAGGGGTTGAGTACCGACAGCCACAACGTGCCGCCCGGAACCAGAACGCGGGCGCACGCGTCCAGCAACCGCTGGGCGTCGAACGCGTCCTCGGCGGCGTGCTGGACCAGCACCATGCCGATGGAGTCGTTCGCGATGGGCCAAGGCAGCGCGCAGTGGAGATCGCCCGCGTAGCGTGTCGCGCCTGCAGGCACGGAACCGGCACTGTTCAGCAGCACGCCGCGGGGCCTGTCCAGCGCCGGCTGAGGCGCGCCGTTCGCGCCCACCCACAACCAGGGCAAGGCGGGCATGGCCGCCAGCGCACGCGCCATCGCGCCCGCCTCGGCGGCCAGCAGGCCGCGGCCCGCGGCCGCGTTGAAGAACGGCGCGGGCGGCTCGGGTTGACGGGCGGGACGGGGGGCGGGCATGGTCGCGTGGCCTCCGGCCGGGGGCGTTGCCTGAACGGGCCCCGGCTGATCTGACAACAGGATGGATGCACGGGGATCTGCGACGGATTCTGCGCGATCCCTTCGGGAGCGTCACCATGCCACTGCTGGCCCTGCCCGCGTTCAACGACAACTACATCTGGGTAATGCAGTCGACCGACGGCAGCGCCCTGATCGTGGACCCCGGCGAAGCCGCGCCGGTGCTGCGCGCGGCCGACACGGGGCTGCGCCTGGCGGCCATCCTGCTTACCCACCACCATCCCGACCACGTGGGCGGGGTGCCCAAGCTGCTGGCACGCTGGCCCGGGCTCCCCGTTTACGCCCCCGAGGACCCGCGCATCGCCCACGCCACGCACCGGGTGGCCGATGGCGACCGGATCGAGATCGGCAACTGGGCGCTGGATGTCATCGCCGTACCGGGCCACACCCTGAGCCACGTCGCGTTCCATCTGGCCGACGGCGACCCGCCGCTGCTGTTCTGCGGCGACACCCTGTTCAGCCTCGGCTGTGGGCGCATGTTCGAAGGTGCCCCCCCCCAGATGCTGGCGTCGCTGGACCGGCTGGCGG